>CAUZRI010000193.1:0-3961 GCA_963582285.1 Gammaproteobacteria bacterium
TATACCTTCAATCAAGGGATTTATAAAAATTATCCCACTCAAACATTGGGCCAGGATCTGTTTTTCGCCCTGGAGAGATGTCACTATGACCTGTAATTCGCTTTCGTGTCACTTCTGGCCAGGATTTCATTATCATCTTTATAATGACGGATAATGCATCGTATTGATCTGCCTCATATGGATCATCGTCGGATCCTTCCATCTCAATACCGATGGAAAAATTATTACACTCTCTACAACCTTCGAACATAGATTCACCTGCATGCCAGGCGCGTTTATTAAACGGTACATATTGTGTAACTAAACCTTTTCTGTTGATTAATACATGCGCAGATACCCGTAAGTGCTGTATTTCAGAGAAGTATGTATGATCATCAGGATTTAAGCTGTTAGTAAACAAATTGTCGATATAGTTACCTCCAAATTGCTTGGGAGGCAAACTGATACCATGAATAACCACCAATTTTATTACACTATGCTTGGGTCGTTCGTCACAATTGGGTGATCTAACCCGCCTAATGTTTTTAATCCATTGTTTTTTACTATCCAATTCAAATGTATTCATATAATTGTTTAGCTATACCTGTCGTTCCAGCTAGAATGTACCTTATTCAGTATAAGATCTGAGTTAAATACAGTCCAACCATATAAAATAATCGGTTATGCCACAAGATCCTGAGCAGCAAATCCATTTATCAAAAAAATTTGGTAGCACAATGACGCTATTGGCCTGGCTTGTTTTTCTAGGCCTGCTGACACTGTTATTCGGTAATTTTCTTGATCGACAAGACAATCCCAATAATGAAGTCATTAGTCTTGATAATAATGGGATAATAGAAGTTACTCTGAATCAAAACAGATCAGGCCATTATGTAGCTGTTGCAAAATTTAATAATACCCCAGTAAATATAATCATTGATACGGGTGCAACAGATGTTAGTGTTCCACAGGCAATTGCAGATAAAATAGGACTAAAGCGTGGAGCTGTTATGGAAGTCAGTACGGCAAATGGTACTATCCCTGTCTACATAACAAAAATTGATTCTATACAACTCGGACAGATTAAATTTTATAATATTCGCGCAAATATCAACCCATATATGGATGAAAATTATGTATTGTTAGGCATGAGCTTTTTAGAGAACCTGGAAATTACGCAATCCCGAGGCAAGATGGTTTTACGACACACTAAATTTTAAATTTCAGATCATTAATTATTTATGGAAATAATTCAAAAACTCGTAGACATTATAAATAGTCTGTTATGGGGAGACCTTATCGGAGTTCCATTATTGATCCCCTTATTGGCCTTTGTAGGGGTATACCTGACTATCGGCTTGAAATTATTACCCTGGCGAAAATTACCACACGCAGCAAGGTTATTATGGAAAGGTCGCAAACCTGATGCCTCGGACTCAGGTGATATATCACCTTTTCAGGCATTAATGACGGCATTGTCTGCGACTATAGGCACTGGAAATATAGCTGGTGTGGCAACAGCTATATTTTATGGTGGTCCAGGTGCAATCTTCTGGATGTGGATAATCGCGTTGTTTGGTATGGCAACCAAATATGGTGAAGCTGTCCTGGCGGTTAAATTTCGTGAAGTGGATGAGTTGGGTAATTATGTTGGTGGCCCAATGTATTACATAAAAAACGGATTAGGTCACAACTGGCGTTGGTTAGGTACTGCCTTTGCATTATTTGGAATGTTAGCGGGATTTGGACTTGGCAATATGGTGCAATCTAACAGCGTTGCCGATGAGTTGCAGAATACATTTAATATAGCACCATGGATCAGCGGACTCGTCATGGCGATACTGGTTGGCTGTGTAATATTGGGTGGTATTAAACGAATTGGAGAGGTTGCCGGAAAAATTGTTCCAATTATGGCATGTGCTTATGTTGCCGGAGCGTTACTAATATTATTACTGCATATTGACAAAATACCGGCTGCGTTTGCATTAATTATTGACAGTGCATTTAATGGCACCGCCGCATCAGGTGGATTCGCGGGAGCAACCATTATGATGGCTATCCGATGGGGCGTTGCCAGGGGAATTTTTTCCAATGAGTCTGGTCTGGGCAGTGCCCCAATTGCCCATGCCGCAGCTCGGACAAATAACCCGGTGCGTCAGGGAATGATCGCGATGTTGGGAACGTTTATTGACACGATACTGGTATGTTCCATGACCGCCCTGGTAATCATTGTTACAGGGGTCTGGGATAGTGGTGTTACAGGTGCACCCCTATCATCTTTAGCATTTAACACGGGCTTGCCTGGTTTTGGAGGATATATCGTCTCATTTGGTATCCTTGTGTTTGCATTTACGACGATGCTTGGTTGGAGTTATTACGGCGAAAGGTGTGGTGAATACTTGTTCGGTGTCAATATTATTAAACCATTTAGAATTGCCTGGGTTACTGCAGTGTTTGTAGGCTCAATAGCTAAACTTGAATTTGTCTGGTTATTGGCAGATGCATTAAATGGTTTGATGGCCATACCAAATTTAATTGCATTACTATTACTAAGCCCTGTGATATTCAAGATCACAAAAAAACAATATGGGGATAAAAACGTTACTGAACTTAGTTAAAAATCATCCATCTCAAACAATTATTTTTAGACATTAATCTTATGAGTCCCAACCTAATAATCCCCCCTGGTATAAACATCTGCGTTGAACGTGCATTGGAAGAAGACATCGGAACCGGTGACCTTACCGCAATGCTGATACCAGAAAATAAGATTGCCACAGCAAAGGTGGTCTGCAGGGAAAATACGGTAATCTGTGGTATCCCATGGTTTGAAGAGGTTTATAGACAACTTGATTCATCAATTAAGATAACCTGGCATGTAGCGGATGGGGATTTTGTACAAACAGGCACGTCAATCTGTTCATTACAGGGATCTGCCAGGACAATTTTAACTGGTGAGAGAACCGCTCTAAATTTTATTCAAATGTTGTCCGCAACTTCAACAGAAACTTATCAGTATGTACAATTAATTAAAGACTCCAATACGACTTTACTCGATACCCGCAAAACCATTCCTGGTCTTAGGACTGCCCAGAAATACGCTGTTGTTTGTGGAGGCGGGAAAAACCATCGCATCGGTTTGTATGATGCGATATTAATTAAGGAAAATCACATTAGCTCAGCTGGCAATATTGCAACGGCCCATAAGAATGCCAGAAACATTCATTCCATTATTGAAATAGAGGTGGAATCTCTGGAGGAACTGCAACAGGCCCTGGATGCTGGAGCTACTCAAATCCTGCTTGATAATTTTACACTCGAAATGATGGATGAGGCCGTAAAGCTAAACGCTGGACAAGCAACCCTTGAAGTATCTGGCGGTGTAAATAAAGATACTATTCAGTCCATTGCGGCGACAGGAGTCAATTATGTATCAGTTGGAGCACTTACTAAAAATATACGTGCAATAGATTTTTCCATGCGTGTTATTTCAGAACAAATATAGCTATTAACCTGTGAATTTTTACACCTCAATTCCCTACTTTTGTTTTTACCAATGAATAGACCTCTTCTGTAATTGCCGCACTGGCATTTAGAATAGCTTCAAGTCTATTACGTCGATCATCAGCAAATTCCTTATCTTTTATATTTGATATATTTATGTAAACATTTAACGCAGCACTTCCTAACGCTGCTTCAGCTGCCAATACTGCTACACCAGCATCACTAATCACATTGGTATTTCCTTTATCAGCAACCTGTTTGGATAGCTCAATGACATCAAGACATAAAACCGCACATTGCAAAGGAACATCAGTCGCTTTTTTTAATGCGGCCTGTATTGCAACACTTCGTGTTTCTTTTTCTTTATCAGATGATTTAGACATCCCGTAAGCAGACATCACCTCATTAAAAACATCTACATCGGCCTGAATCATGTCTACAAATTGAAGTCTATATTTTTCAGATCGGGCGAGGATGG
>CAUZRI010000194.1:0-3946 GCA_963582285.1 Gammaproteobacteria bacterium
ATGCAGGACTGTTGTACCCAAGTTACAGCCAGTATCCAGTGAACAGAAACCAGATTGGTTAGTTTCATGTCATTATGCCAAGGATTTCTTGAACTGAATTCAAATAAGCGACTCTAGAATGATTGCACTGCTAGAAATGTAATTAATCTGAGTTATCCAGAGAATAATTTTTTAATGATGTTAATTACTAAAGCTATTATTAATAGACTGACGTAACCTTGTATAATAGAAATGTTAATTTTGCCGTGAGAATAATTGATGCCTGTAAAAAGTAAAAAAACAATTGATCCCAACAATGTTTACATCATTGACGGTAGCCGTACGCCATTTCTAAAATCAGCCGGTGTACCAGGCCTTTTTACGGCATCAGATCTGGCAGTAAATGCTGCCCGTCCATTACTAGCACGTCAGTCGTTTGCGGCCTCAGATATTGATGAAGTGATCCTGGGTTGTATTATGCCGTCACCAGATGAAGCAAATATTGGCAGGATTGCTGCGTTAAGATTGGGGTGTGGTGAGAAGGTGCCTGGATGGACAGTACAACGTAACTGTGGTTCTGGAATGCAATCTATCGATTGTGGTGTTCAAAATATCATTAATGGGCGTTCTGATCTGGTATTGGCTGGTGGTACAGAGGCCATGTCACATGCCCCATTGATTTTCAATAATGATTTCGCTACCTGGTTAGGAAACCTTACTTACTCACGAACTACTTCGGCCAAGCTTAAACAATTACTAAAATTTCGGCCAGGAATGTTGCGTCCCGTGATCGCCTTAATCAAGGGGTTAACCGATCCAGTGGTTGGATTAAATATGGGTCAAACCGCAGAGGTGATTGCGCATAAATTTGGCATTACACGCGAGCAAATGGATGAATACGCAGTGCGCAGTCATTTGCGTCTTGCAAAGGCTCACGAAGACGGAAGGATGCAGGAAATTGAAACGATATATGATACCAATGGAAAATTTTATGACCATGATACGGGAATGCGTAAGGACAGTTCGGTTGAAAAATTGGCTAAATTAAGACCGGCTTTTGACCGAGATTTTGGTAGTGTGACAGCAGCAAATAGTTCGCAAATTACCGACGGTGCCGCCTGGGTAATATTAGCCAGTGATAAAGCTGTAAAAAAATATAAATTACCCGTCATTGGCAGGATAGTAGATAGTCAATGGGCGGGGTTATTACCACAACAAATGGGACTGGGTCCTGTCCATGCCATGACCCCGATATTAAAACGACAAAAACTTAAGATGAATGATGTGGATTTTTGGGAAATCAATGAGGCATTTGCTGCACAGGTTCTTTCATGTGTCGCAGCCTGGAAAGATTCAGCCTATTGTCGAAATGAATTATCGCTCCGATCTGCATTCGGTGAAATTAATATTGATACATTAAATGTCGATGGCGGGGCAGTTGCAATGGGGCATCCTGTAGGAACCAGTGGGGCTCGCATTGTATTACATCTTTGTAACGTTCTGCAGCAAAAGGACGCCAAACGAGGTATGGCCTCTATTTGTATTGGTGGCGGACAGGGCGGGGCGATGTTAATTGAACGGGATTAGTGGCTTGGGAATATGGACTCGTGAACGAGTCCAGACCCCGGGGCCCCAATTTAATATGTACAAAATTTATGACAAGTAAAAAATTTAAACACTGGAAAACTGAATCCGATAACGATGGTATCGTCTGGTGTCATATCGATGTTAAAAACAGTTCTACTAATGTCTTGTCCATTGAGGTGCTGGAAGAATTCAATATTCTGTTGGATGCTGTCGCAGAAAACATGCCTAAAGGCCTGATTGTTGTTTCAGATAAGACGAATGGATTTGTCGCTGGGGCAGATGTTAAAGAATTTACAATAATCAAAGATGAAAAACATGCTCTGGAGATGCTCAATCGTGGCCATCACGTGTTTAATAAACTCGAGGCCTTAACTTGCCCAACATTATGTTTAATTAATGGATTTTGTCTCGGTGGTGGAATGGAGATGGCATTGGCCTGTGATTACCGGATAGTGCTTGAAAATGATAAAACCAGATTAGGATTGCCCGAAGTATTACTGGGTATTCATCCCGGATTTGGAGGCACTATGCGACTAATCCGGTTAATTGGACCCATAAATGCTATGCAGCTGATGTTACAAGGACGAACGGTTAATACGCGCATTGCAAAGAAGATGGGCATAGTTGACTATGTCGTACCGCAACGTCAATTTTTAAAATCCGCCTCCATGATTATTCAAAAGCGCCCTAAACCAAGACGGGTGAGCAGGGCGGGTAATTTGTTAAATAATTTACCCTTGAGGAAGCTAATAGCAGAGTATCTCAGGCGGCAACTGCGTAAAAAAATAAAATCTGAACATTATCCTGCACCCTACGCGTTAGTCGATATCTGGGAAAAATACGGAGATGATGAAAAGGCATTGTTAAAGGCAGAAGCTTTATCTGTTGCCAAGCTGGCATCTAATAAAACATCCCGCAATTTAGTACGCGTATTCTTGCTACAAGAACAGCTCAAGGCGAATAAGAATGTTGAGGGTTTTGATCCACAAAATATTCATGTCATTGGAGCCGGTATTATGGGTGGAGATATTGCGGCATGGTGCGCATTACAGGGCATGACTGTTGTAATACAAGATCGGGAGCCCCGGTTTATTGCTCCGGCAATTCAACGTGCTTATAAGTTATTTCAACGTAGATTAAAACATCCAAGATTGGTTCGTGGGGTAATGGATAGATTAATGCCGGATATTACTGCCACGAATGTTGGTAAGGCAGATATTATTATTGAAGCCATAATTGAAAATATTGATGCCAAGACGGAATTGTTTGAAAAGATTGAACCCCATATCAAGGACAATGCGATCCTGGCAACAAATACCTCCAGTATCTCATTAGAAATTTTAAATAAGTCACTCAAAGATTCATCAAGACTGGTGGGTATACATTTTTTTAATCCAGTAGCAAAAATGCAATTAGTAGAAATTATTTATACTAATACAACCAGTGAGGAATGGATTAAACAGGCCGAGGCATTTTGTTGCAAAATTGGACGTATTCCATTGAGGGTTAAAAGTTCTCCCGGATTCTTGGTTAACAGGATACTCACACCCTATTTGATGGAAGCAATGACACTTTATGAAGAAGGCGTCCCTGCAGTGTTAATTGATAAGGTTGCTGTAGCGTTTGGAATGCCTATGGGGCCGATAGAACTTGCAGATACGGTAGGACTGGATATATGCCTGTCCGTTGCAAATAATCTATCGGATAAACTGAAAATTGACATCCCATTTAAGCTGGTTGAAATGATTGGTAAAGGTAATTTAGGTAAGAAGACAGGAAGTGGTTTCTTTCAATATAAAAAAGGCTCTCCGCAAAAGCAAAATGTTGAAATAAACAGTCATAATCTTCAAGACATCGAAGACAGGTTGGTGTTTCGGATATTAAACGAGTGTGCCGCCTGCATGAGAGAAGGATTGGTTGAAAATGCTGATATGTTGGATGCTGGAATGATATTTGGCACAGGATTCCCCCCGTTTCATGGCGGCCCATTAAATTATGCAAAATCGAAAGGTTATGAAAATATCGTTCAAACGTTAAATGCATTAAATGAACGACATGATGAACGGTTTAGTCCTGATAAATATTGGGAGAGGATATTTAAAAAATCATGACCATGAAGAATATGGACGTCATCACCCCACAAGAAGCCGGTACCATACCTGGTTTGTTTAGAAAACGAGTCAGTCGCACCCCAGATGCCCCCGCATATCGTTCCTACGATAGTCTAAATGGTATGTGGATGGATATCTCATGGCACAATATGGAGATTGAGGTGGAACGCTGGGAAAGGTCGCTTGTAACAGAAAAACTGGTGCCTGGTGATCGTGTTGCCGTTATGGCGAGAAATTCCAGATTATGGGTGACCTTTGACCAGGCAGCA
>CAUZRI010000195.1:0-3935 GCA_963582285.1 Gammaproteobacteria bacterium
TCAGTTTTTTAAATGGCGACCCAACTGACTTGTGCACTGCATAAAATTCTTCTATTGCACCTTCCGGTTTTTTAGTAAAAAGACTAACAATTATGGTTGCGAGAAAACCCATTGCAAATCCCGGTATCATTTCGTAGAGATCATAAAAGTGTTCCTTTAGTACCAACACCCACAACACAGTCGCACCAAATCCAGCCACTAATCCTGCAATAGCTCCGGCCAGTGTTGTTCCTTTCCAGAATAACGAACAAAGGATCACTGGCGTAAAACAGGCAAGGCCAGACCACGCGAACAGCACAAACCAGAAGATAACTCTGACCTCAGGTAGGGCCAATGCTAGTGCTATAACGCCCAGGACAACGGTTACTCCTTTACCCCAGCGAGAAAAAGTTTTATCACTCCAACCTGGCTGAAAGACTTTTTGAATCACATCACGCACTACAGCCGAGGATGCCAGAATTAACAATGAATCAGCCGTAGACATTATCGCTGCGAGTACCACTACCAAAAATATCCCTGTAAAGGCAGCAGGAAATAATTCTGTTCCCATCAGGGGGTATATAGTTTCAGGGTCTTCCAGTAACGGGAACAGGACTCTTCCTGCCATGCCTGAAAAAATTGCACCAATATCAAAGATAATCGCACAAAATACGGAGATCATGCTGGCATTAGTAATAGTGTCTGTATTTTTTGCTGAGATAAAACGGATTAAAAGTTGAGGAGATCCGAGAAAGGCAAAACCGATGGCAACAAATCCCAAGGCACTGGCGATCCCTAAGCCACTGATTCCGTGTTCACCCATGGGCTTCAACAAGTTTGAATCAATACTGCCCAAGCTGGCTATCATCTCTGTCCAACCACCCGCCGCTGAGATGCCAACAATGGGAAGAATCAACAGGCAAGCTACCATCAAAACGCCCTGCAATAAATCACTGTAAGCTACTGCTTTAAACCCTCCAACGGTTGTGTAATAAAGAATGATGACCGCACCTATAATGGCACCCATTTCATAACTGGTGCCTACGAATGATTCAAAGGCCTTTCCTGATGCAGTAATTTGAGCAGCGATATAAAATGCTGCCATACTAAAGATAATAACTGCACTCAAGATTCGAAGAATATGGGTGTTATCCTGGAACCTGCTTGCAAGATAATCAGGGACTGTAATGGCATCGTAACGATCGGTATATTCCTTAAAGGGCCTGGCAACCAGTACCCACGCTAATGTCACTCCCATGACCTCACCCAGTATCACCCAGAAGGCATGGGCACCAATGAGATAACCCATACCAGTAAGGCCTAATATTAGCCAGGCACTTTCTCCGGTGGTATTCGTGCTAAAAGCAATGACCCATGCCGGGAGTTTCTTACCTGCGACATAATAACCCTTAACATTTTTCGATTCCTTTCCTCCCCAGTAACCGATAATCAGCAAAATAAACAGGTAGACAACCAGCACACCGATTATGGTAGCCGACGAGGTCATGATTTAGAGTCCTCATTGGATTTTTGTTTTTTATTACGATGTGTAAAAAAGAATTTAAATTCTATTGCCAAAGGAGCTCCAATTGAAAATAGAAGAAGCAACCAGGCTTCGATGGGAAGTCCTGCTATCATTTGAATAAATCCTGTATTGATTTTGTATGCATAATGATTTTAGATGTATCCTTATAAATATTCTTATTCAATATTCACATATTTCTGGCGCTAGTGCCCTTGGGTGCTTGTACCCTGGGGTAAGAGACAGAATCTATTTTTTAAATCCGCCTCGGCTACTTGATTAAGTACTGCATGACATCAATTTACATTGAATCAATGTTAAAATAATTATTATTTAGTTGTATTTTTTTATTCATTACTAGGAAAAGAAAACTGGGCTTTTTCCAATGAGTCAGTTGACCACCGTTGTGAAATAGTCTTGCGCCGAGTATAAAATCGTACAGAGTCCGGACCATAGATACTCAAATCGCCAAACAAGGAACGTTTCCATCCACCAAAACTATGATATGCAACGGGGACGGGTAAAGGTACATTAACACCCACCATACCAACATTAATGCTGTCAGAGAAATATCGGGCAAGACCACCGTCCTCTGTAAAAATACAAGTTCCATTGCCGTAAAGATTTTTATTGATTACTTGCATCGCCTGTTCCAGGCTTTCGCAACGTACAACACATAGCACCGGGCCAAATATCTCTTCCTGACAGATCTGCATCTCAGGTGTTACGTTATCGAACAGACAACCTCCTATGAAAAAACCTTCTTCTAAACCAGGAACTGAATAGTCTCGACCATCCACCACCAGGCTAGCGCCCTCTTCAACACCGGCATCGATATAAGACACAACCTTTTGCCTATGTTCTTTTGTAATGAGTGGCCCAAGGTCGTTACCCTTATCCATTCCATTGCCTATATTAAATTTACTAATTTCAGCCGATAATCTCGTGACCATTTGGTCTGCGACGTTATTACCAACACAAACCACAACTGATATAGCCATGCATCTTTCTCCACATGACCCGTAGGCTGCACCGATTAATGATTTTACCGTGTTATCCATATCCGCATCAGGCATAACCACTGCATGATTCTTGGCACCTCCCAGTGCCTGTACCCGTTTGCCGCATTCAGCTCCGGTCTTATAGATGTATTCAGCAATGCTAGAAGAGCCCACAAAACTTACAGCGGCAATGCGATCATCTGTTAATAGAAGATCCACAGTTTCCTTATCACCATTAACAATATTAAATACCCCATCGGGCAGTCCTGCTTGTTTTAATAGATTGGCAATATAATGGGATGAACCAGGATCCTTTTCAGAGGGTTTTAGGATAAAGCAATTACCACAAATCAAGGCCATAGGATACATCCACAGGGGAACCATGACGGGAAAGTTAAATGGTGTGATCCCAGTGACGATACCCACTGGATGAAATTCAGACCAGCTGTCGATATTGGTTCCTACATTTTTGCTGTATTCCCCTTTTAATAATTCCGGCGCACCGCAAGCATATTCAATAATCTCGACACCCCGATTAAATTCACCTCTAGCATCATCGAGTACCTTGCCATTTTCCTCAGTGATGAGTGCAATTATTTCATTTACATGTTCTTCCAACAATTGTTTGAATCGAAACATGATCCGTGCACGATTAATAGGGGTAGTTGCTCGCCATACCGGAAATGCCTGCTCAGCTGCGAGAATAGCCAGATCTACATGCTCTGCATCGGCATAGGCAACCTGTTTGATCACAGCGCCGGTAGCGGGATTGTAAACATCCCCCATTCTTTCGGTTTCGTTTATATAACGTCCATTGATGTAATGGCCCAGAAAGTCCAACTGCTCTGATAGGTCTTTGTCGAGAGAACTCACCATTAATCTATGCTTTCCAATACTGTGCGTAAAATGGAGAAGGTCTGCTCAATCACATCCGGAGTTGATGTAAGGAAGGGGGAAAATTGCAGGGTATCTAATCCATTGCGAATCATTAGACCCTTTTCGAAACACTTAATATGAGCCTCCATCCCTCGGGCACCAGGAGCGCCATCACGGGGAGCAAGTTCAATAGCACCCATAAGACTGAAGTTTCTAGTATCAATGACATGATGCGCGTCGCTCATAGTATGAATGGCTGCTTCAAACAAGGGTTCAAGTTTTACTACCTGAGAACTAATATCTTCTTCTGCATAGATATCTAACGAAGCCACTGCCGCTGCAGCCGCTATAGGATGACCAGAATAGGTATAGCCATGAAACAACTCAATACCCTCATCTGCCCCCTGCATATATGTATTGTAAATATCATCATGTACTAATACCGCCCCCATAGGAATGACGCCGTTGGTAATCCCTTTTGCCGTAGTAATAATATCCGGCATGACATTGAAACGCTGACAGCCGAAAGGTGTACCAATGCGATAAAAGGCTGTAAT
>CAUZRI010000196.1:0-3913 GCA_963582285.1 Gammaproteobacteria bacterium
TCACGGACGTTTAGTCGAGCCTTGATGGTATCAATGGAATAAAGTTCTCCTCGTGGGTTGAGGGCATGCCCACCCTTTTCTATAGCCTCTGCAGCTAACGGAATATCTCCTGTTATAACAAGATCACCTGCAACGAGTTGTTTTACGATTTCATTGTCAGCCACATCAAACCCAGACATAACTTGTAGAGAGGTTATATTTTTTAATGCAGGCGTTTTGACGGGTTGATTGGCAACCAGTATCAGATCAATTCTAGTTCTGTCCGCCGCCCTGAATAAAATTTCCTTAATGACTACCGGACATGCATCAGCATCAACCCAAATTTTCATAAAATTATTCTTTAGATGATTAGAAACTAGTAGATAACATCTCAAATAGTTTCTAATGTGGGTTTCATGTTAAAAATCACTGGATTCCCGCCTGCGCGGGAATGACGAAAAGGAAATTTTTGCCTACCTGGGGATAAAAGATGGATGCATTCCAGCCTATCAAAGATGAAAATATAAAAGAGTAAACCATTCAGGAAGCTGTACCACCTACCGTCAGGTCATCTATTCTTATCGTAGGTTGTCCTACGCCGACGGGGACAGATTGACCGTCCTTGCCACAGGTGCCGATGCCGGTATCCAGTTCCAGGTTATTTCCTACCATGGAAACACGTGTTAAGACATCTGGGCCGTTACCAATCAAGGTTGCACCTTTAATGGGTGCGGTAATCTTGCCGTTTTCTATTAGCCAGGCCTGGCTTGCACTGAATACAAACGTGCCATTGGTGATATCTACCTGTCCACCGCCGAATTGTGTGGCATATAGGCCTTTATCAACAGACTTTATGATTTCTTCAGGGTCATGTTTTCCGGCCAGCATATAGGTGTTGGTCATTCGCGGCATTGGTAAATGGGCGTAAGATTCACGCCTGCCATTACCTGTAGGTGCCATGCCCATGAGTCGGGCATTATGTTTGTCTTGCATATAATTCTTTAGGATTCCGTTCTCGATTAATGTAGTGCATTGGCTGGGTATACCTTCATCATCGACGGTGAGTGATCCGCGACGATTGAGCATAGTGCCGTCATCCACTACAGTGACTTGATCGGTAGCAATTCGTTCGCCAAGACGATTTGAAAATGCCGAGGTACCTTTGCGATTGAAATCACCTTCAAGCCCATGACCTATGGCCTCGTGCAAGAGTATGCCTGGCCAGCCAGGACCGAGGACAACAGTAGTACTGCCCGCAGGGGCATCAACCGCATCAAGATTAATAATTGCCTGGTTAACAGCCTCATCGACATAGGAGTTAAGCAGTTCGTCATTTTGAAAAAATTCATAACCAAAGCGACCGCCACCACCTGCCGTACCGCGTTCACGTTTACCATTTTCTTCAACAATAACACTGACGTTTAATCTTACCAGCGGCCTAACATCTGCGGTAAATGTTCCATCAATACCAGCGATAAGAACTGTAGTGTGTTCACCTCCCAGAGATGCGACGACTTGTTGTACGCGCGAGTCTTTTTTACGGGCGAGTACATCCAGCTTTTTAAGTAGCGCAACCTTTTGATCCGCAGGAATGGAGTCTATCGGGTCTTTATTTATATACAGAGCAGGTGTTTGTTTTGATTGCCATGCTTGTAGGCTGCCATCGTTACCACTACTAGCAATAGAACGGGCAGCATTGGCGGCACTGGTTAGAGCGGGTAAGACTATCTCATCGGAATAGGCGAAACCTGTTTTCTCACCACTGATGGCGCGGACACCAACACCCTGGGCAATGCTATGTGAACCTTCTTTGATAATCCCTTCTTCCATTACCCAGGATTCCGAACGTGAGGATTCAAAATACAAATCTGCCTGGTCTATACTGTGGGTCATTATCTGCCCCAGGGTCTTTTGTAGATCAGAGATTTCCATACCCACAGGGGTTAAAAGATTTTGTTGTGCAATTTCCAGATATTCACTCATGTTTTTGTCATTCCTTATATAAGTTTCCTGTGATTGAGAACAGGGAAAGATCTTCTCAAATCTTCAACGTGATCAAAATTAAGATCTGCTACAGCGACACCAGGTCCATACTCAAGTTCTGCCAGTATATCTCCCCAGGGATCAATTATCATACTGTGCCCCCAGGTGGCACGCCTGGCAGTATTTTGTCCGCCCTGATTGGAGGCAATAACATAACATAAGTTTTCCACCGCCCGTGCTTTTAATAATGTTTCCCAGTGGCGTTTACCGGTAGTGACAGTAAAGGCAGAAGGGACAGTTATCAGTGAAATATCATGATCCAACATGCTTCTGTACAACTCAGGAAAGCGCAGATCATAACAGACTGACATACCAATAACTGCAAAAGGTGTTTGTGCTACGGTCACTTTATTTCCTGCAGCTATGGTGTGGGACTCGTTGTATGACTCCGTACCTTTGTTATCTACGTTGACATCAAACAGATGTATTTTCTCATATCGCGAGTCGACTGTGCCGTTTGGATCATATAGTAGACAGGTGTTAGATACGCGGTTCTCCTCTCCGCAGTCTAATGGGATAGTCCCACCCATTAACCAGATCTCATGGAGACTGGCCTGTTCGGCAAGAAAGTCCTGTATAGGTCCGTTACCATATACTTCTTTGTGATCGAGCTTGTCTCGTTCGTTATCACTTATGATGGGGAAGTATTCTGGCAGTAAGGCAAATTCAATGTCTTGTTCAGCGGCTTGCTTAATCAAGCTGGTCGCTGATTGTAGATTTTCTTCAACATTGGCGGTGGACACCATCTGAATTGTCGCTACACGTGTCATAGGGTGAGTATACGGTAAAATTGTTGGAATATGCGACGGCGCTTAATGTCCAGCACTGTCACCTTTGCCCATATTCCCTTATACTTCTCATCATTTTACCGCATACATTATAAATATATAAAGAGTCGCATGAACGAAGATTTTCCCAGAATTGCACGTTTGCCTCCCTACGTTTTCAATATCGTCAATGAATTGAAGATGCAGGAACGTCATCGTGGTGAGGATATAATTGATTTTGGCATGGGGAATCCCGATCAACCTGCACCCGATCACGTGGTGGCAAAATTGATTGAGGTGGCTCAGCGAGAAGATGTTCATCGTTATTCAGTTTCACGAGGTATTCCACGACTCCGGCGAGCAATCTGTCGTTGGTATAAAGATAAATATGATGTGGATCTGGACCCTGAATCTGAGGCAATTGTTACACTTGGTTCAAAAGAAGGTTTAGCTCATTTGGCGATGGCTATAGTTGATAAAGGGGATGCAGTGTTGGTACCCAATCCGTCTTATCCTATCCATCCTTATGGATTTATTATTGCCGGGGCAGATGTCAGGCATGTCCCCATAGGTCCTGATATGGACTTCTTTGATGAATTGGAAAATGCTATTCGCAATAGCTGGCCCAAACCTAAAGTTTTGTTACTAAACTTTCCCAGTAACCCCACTACGCAATGTGTGGATCTTGCCTTTTTTGAAAAGGTTATTAATTTTGCCAGGGAAAATGAAATCTGGGTGGTCCAGGACCTGGCTTATGCTGAGATTGTATTTGATGGTTATAAGGCGCCATCAATATTGCAAGTAAAAGGGGCAAAGGATGTTGCGGTAGAATTTTATACATTGTCCAAGACATACAATATGCCCGGCTGGCGAGTTGGTTTCATGGTGGGGAATCCAATTCTGGTGAATGCCTTGGCACGGATTAAGTCCTACCTGGATTATGGAATGTTCACACCTGTGCAGGTAGCTGCAATCGCCGCATTGGAAGGTCCTCAAGATTGTGTAGATGAAATACGCAAGACATATGAAAGCAGAAGAGATGTACTTTGTGAAGGAATAAATGCCGCAGGTTGGGTAGTGGAAAAACCCAAAGCGACGATGTTTGTTTGGGCACCGATACCAGA
>CAUZRI010000197.1:0-3894 GCA_963582285.1 Gammaproteobacteria bacterium
AAGACCAGCCGTAATTAAATAATAAAATTAACGTAACTAATAGTATTTCAAGTAGCGTCGGTAGAATATTAAATAACAAGAATCTCATTAAAAAACTGATCCCATTCGTTCCTCTCTCAATATCTCTTGATAGGCCACCGGTCTTTCTGGAGAGATGAAACGCGATATCCAATGAATGTATATGTTGAAATACATTTAATCCTATGCGTCGCATTGCATGCTCGGTTACTCGGCCAAAAATAGTATCTCGTATCTCACCGAGTATGATTGAACTAAATCTGAGGATGCCATAAAAAATAAGAAAGGAAATCGGCAGAATAATAATTTGAGTATTAGTGGTGTCTAGTGAATCCACTATATATTTCATTACGAACGGTATAGTAATATTGGCAAACTTTGAAAAGATAAGACACGTCATCGCCAAAATCACACGCGTGCGAAATTCCATAAAATAAGGTATTAGGCTGTTTAAAACACCCCAATTACCTGACCAGGTATTTGATGAATAATTTCTTGAACCACGCATAATGATTAACCAAGGTTATAAATATGATGACTATTTAGTCTTATCAGAGAATAGAACAATACCAGAAATACTTGTATCTTATTGATAATATGACGAAATATACTATTCGTATCTGAGGGCTTCAATGGGATCAAGTATTGCAGCACGACGTGCTGGCCAAATCCCAAAGATTAATCCTACTGATGCGCTAAAGAAAAAAGCCACCATGATAGAGAGTCCAGAGACGTAGGTTTGCCAGCCTGCTAATTCGTTTAACATAGAGGAAGCAAAATAGCCTAATCCAACTCCCACAATACCACCCAGTACACATAGCGCTACTGATTCAACAAGAAACTGTAGCAATATATTCGTTCTGGTTGCACCCAGTGCAATGCGTATACCAATTTCCTTGGTTCGTTCTGTGACAGAAACTAGCATGATATTCATGATACCTATGCCCCCTACAATCAAACTAACACTGGCGATACTGGCAAGTAAAAATGTGAATATTTTTGTGGCTTCCTGTGCAGTATTTAAAAATATCCTGCTATCAGTAATATTAAAATCATTATCTTTGCCCGGAAGTATCTTATGTTCGCGCCTTAGTATCCGCTCAATTTCAACGATAGCTTTTTCTGTGCTGACGTTATCGACGATTTGGATATCGATATCCTCAAGTAGATCTGTGCCATACACTCTGTATTGGGATGTTTGTAGCGGTATCCAGATTCCACCATCAGGATTTCGGTATCCTACAGTTCCTTTTTCTTTCATAACCCCTATAACCTCAAACGGAAAATTACGAATAGAGATAGTGCTGCCTAAAATTTCATCTGCGGTCGTCTCAAGTTCCTCTGGTACATCTGCACCCAAAACGGCGACTCTTCTTTTCGCGGCATTGTCTGATGCGGTAAACATTCTGCCACGATCTACTTCAAACCCTTTCACCGTAATAAAATCGGGGGTAGTGCCGGTTACAGTTACGTTTTGATTGCGATTCTTATATTTAATCTGTTCGCGGCCATCAATTTCAGGCACAACGGCGAGGATGTATTTTGAATCACGTTTTAACATCTCCGCATCATTTACCGTCAAGGTCATCTGGTTTCTTGAGATGCCGCCTCTAAATGAACGACTGGAAGATACATTTAATATTTTAGCCCCCAGGGCTTCTATTTGATCATTTATGGCGCGTTGAGCGCCAGAGCCAACGGCCACCATGGTAATCACTGCGGCCACACCGATTATTATGCCTAGCATGGTAAGCATGGAGCGAAAAAAATTAGCGATTATTGATTGGAATGCAACGCGGATGATTTCAACAAGATACATTAGCTTATATTATTCGTGGGCAGATAAAACTCAATTACCCATCCCCGGTAAACTCATTCGGCTATTTAACCGTTCTTGCATTCTTTCTTGACGTTCGATTAGCCCGGAACTTGGTAGAATTAGAATATTTTCATTTTCATTTAACCCATCAACTACTTCACTGTATTCGAGATCGGTAATGCCTGTTTTTACTTTCCGAGGTATTAAGGTTTCATTTTGTACAACCAATACCCAGTATTCACCACCATACTGATAATCAATATTGGCTGTTTGTCGTCGCCCACGGTTGCCATTATTTCTGGACTGAAATACTTTTTGCATTACTTCTTTTTCTTCTGTTGTCGGTGTTTGATTATTCCTCCTTTTTTCCATTGCGCTACGTACTACATCTGCATCAACACCTGGAGGAAGGGTTATCTCTCGTCCACCCATCCTGATAATCTCCGGGCTTTCGTTAGAGGTTGTTGTGGTAGAGGCAATACTGTTTTTAGTGTCACCTGAAATTTTACTTCTCAGTTCTGTGTCTGAGATACCTAAAACATTTGCTGTTGTGGCGATATCTCTTTCACTACGTAATGCTATGGTAGGGACAGCTAATACGTTATCAGCATGTGCAATATTAATTTTTACTTCCGCATTCATTCCAGGTTTTAGCAGATCATTTTCATTAGACAGACGTATAATCACTGGAAATCTGGTCACATTTTGCTCAACAGTGGCCTGAGGTTCAATTTTCAGGACGACGCCTTGAAAAGGTTGATTAGGAAATGCAGCAACTGTAACAGTGACGGGGAAACCAGATTTTATTTTGCCTATATCGGTTTCATCTACCTGAGTCCTGACCAATACTGAACTGAGGTCAGCCATTTTCAACAGTATAGTGCCACCGCCAACATCCTGAGTTGGTGATGAGATTACCTGTCCACGTTCTACATTTTTTTCAATTATAATGCCGGAAATGGGTGCTTTAATATCTGTATCATCCATGGCTATTCTTGAATTTTCAAGACCAACTTGTCTGCTAATCACCTGGGCCTGGGCATTGGCCAGTTCCAGTTCTGCAGTTTCATATTCCGTATCAGTAACAATTCCTTTTTCAAGAAGGCTTCTTGTCCTGTCAATTTGGGTCTGCGCAATCTTTCTACGGGCTATTGCCGCTTCGAGATCAGCACTGGTTTGATCAACACTGTTACGGGGTGTGCGTTTATCAATCTGTACCAGTAATGTGCCTTCTTCTACACTGTCGCCTGTCTCGGCATTAAGTACCAGGATTTCCCCAGATGCCTTGGATTTTACTTCAACAGTGGTTTCTGGTTCTACTATGCCAGCTGCTTCTACAGATATATCAATACTTCGATAGCTTACTGACTCAGTTTCATACAGTTCTGTCTCAATCTCTTCCTGTTTCTCACAGCCTAGAAGCATGAATAATATTACTGTGATGAGTAGTTTGTTGTGACTAGCCATTTTCATATCAATTCCTGATTAATTTATATAATCGCTTTTAATGTTTCCGTCTACCAGTTGTATCGTTCGATTAGCATGATGAGCAATATCTGACTCATGTGTGACAAGAATGATAGTGTGTCCTGATTCATGTAACTCATCCAATAATTTCATGATGTCATTCCCCGTCCTGGAATCAAGATTACCTGTAGGTTCATCTGCTAAAATAATACTTGGTCTGGTAACCAGCGCCCTGGCGATTGCAACGCGTTGCCGTTGTCCACCGGACATTTCATTAGGGCGATGCGTCATTCTATCTTGTAAGCCAACTTGTTCGAGGGCATTGGCAGCCTGCGACAATCGATCTTTTCTGTTTAATCCTCGGTAGATCAATGGCAGTTCAACGTTATGCAATGCATCCATACGCGGTAGTAAATTAAATGTCTGGAATATAAATCCAATCTCATGATTACGTGTCTTTGCCAGCTCACGATTACTCATTTCAGATACTTTTTTTCCATTCAGAAAATATGTGCCGGCTGTAGGACTATCCAAACAGCCGATTAAATTCATTAACGTTGATTTTCCTGACCCTGATGTCCCCATAATGG
>CAUZRI010000198.1:0-3835 GCA_963582285.1 Gammaproteobacteria bacterium
TCAATTCCTGTAAATGCAATGTTGATTAGTAATTCGATGATGAATTTGATTCCGTTACATCGTTCACAATTTTAATTTAAAAATTAATGTTCAGATCCATCCCTGAATATAATGAGGCAACCTGATCCGCATACCCGTTATACATTAGCGTATCTTGTTTTAAAAATTGACCTATCCTACGTTCCTTTCCCTGACTCCAACGAGGATGGTCTACTTCTGGATTTACGTTAGCATAAAATCCAAATTCTTTTGGGTCAAATACATTAAATGTATTGGGTGGTTGTGATTCAACAAAACGGATATTAACTATAGATTTGATGCTTTTAAATCCATACTTCCAAGGAACGATCAATCTTATCGGTGCACCATTTACATTCGGTAGCTCTTCGCCATATAAACCAACAGCGAGAAGCGTCAACGGATGCATTGCCTCATCTATTCGGAGTCCCTCAGAAAAAGGAAAGTCATATGCAACCTTACCAATACCAGGCATCACGTCTGGTTGGTATGCAGTGGTAAAAGCAACATACTTGGCATTCGAATTAGGTTCGAATTGTTGCAGTACATCCGCCAGGGGAATTCCAATCCAGGGAATGACCATGGACCAGGCTTCTACGCAACGGAGCCGATAAATACGTTCTTCTAATTGATGGGGGCTAATTATATCTTCCAGGGCATATTCACCTGGGCGATTACACTCGCCTTCGACAACAATTGACCATGGCTTTGTTTTGAATTGACCTGCATATTTTGCAGGGTCTTCTTTTTTGATGCCAAATTCTGCAAAATTATTATATGTAGTGATTGCATCGAATTTCGTTAATTCTTCGTCCGTCTTTGAATAGGGCCCTTTTAAAATGTTTTCAAGTTTTTCAGCGGCACGCGCATTAGGACTATTGAAAAATAAACCTGCATTGATCGCGGTTGATGCGAACAGGGTATGGACGGACGTCTGGATAAACTTCCTGCGTGACAAATACTCATCTTTACTTGTGATCTCAGAAGGTTTTATATTGTTAGCTTGTTTTATCAGCACATTTACATACCATCGTTATAAATTTATTTATATTATTTTAGTATATTATTATATGGATAATTTGGTATTGCGTAGAATATTCTACTTGGCATCAACTCGATATTTTCGAACTCCAAAGATTAATCCTGCAAGTAGTAAAACAAATCCAGCCAAAATTAAACCAAATTGATTTTCTGACCTGCCTGAATTGGTTGAATCATTTACAACGTTAGGGATAGTTGTTTTCGCAGTTAGGTCTGGAATAGTTGCCGGTACTGTTTGATCCAGTATCATTGAATCTTGACTCTCCTGGTCAACGGCTAGCTCATCGATGGGTATAAAAAATCCAGTCTCAGGATCGAATTGAGTATATGGATTTAACATATCTTCATCCCCGGCCCAAACTGAATTAATGGGTAGTATAGACACTAGCAGCAACCCTGAAATAATAGAAAATATATTTCTCATTTTATGTTTAGAAAATTATACCTATTCAGCAATTTCCCATACCATCGGAATCAAATTCTTCCAGGGAACCCATCGGGAGTGATAGCAGGACATACCTTGGGAGGTCCTTTAAATACAAATCGGGTCTCTAAGGGTTTAGATGGCCAGGTCGTCGGTCCAGCTGGCGCCATATCAATTTCATTAGCGAGGCCAGGTAGCAAATGCAAGGTCTTCCCACCAAGAACCGTCATTAGAACCTTTGTTTGCGGAATATCATCCTCAGGTATCGAAAGTAAATCTTTATCCAGAACAACAAAATCAGCTAATTTTCCTGGCTCAAGTGAACCTATGCGATCCTCACGTAAAAGGTAGTAGGCTCCCCAAATAGTGGAGGCTTTGAGTTGTGTGACAAGATCTGTCCCTTCTTCCTTAGCATAATATCGTTCGCAAGCTTCATTATACCGCGTCATGCCGACCCATATGTTATAAAACATATAGTGCGGAAGTGGCCTATCAATCTCCTGAGTGTTCATGATCTCTGCCTTGGTTACACTATTCCTGGGTACGATGTAATGGGCATACTCTTCCCCGTAGTTTTTGACACGGTATGAGGCGTCGTAGCCCCGATTATTTTCCCATAACATGGTATTGAGCATGCTGATCATCATACCGAGTCGCTTGATGCGCGGGATCTGATCCGGCCGTGGGGCACCCGAAGCATGGTCAAAACCATGTCGACGCTCACGAATCTGCTCAAGGGTCATCCCTGCTGCCTTACTTTGTTCTTCAATGATATCCAGCAAATGATCTATATCTTTGTCTCCCCCGGAGTGCATAGCCGCGATACGGCCGCCACTGCGGACAATGTCTTCTTTAACGCGGCGTCCATCTGTACCTGGCTCCAGATTGCATCGTTCAATTGACTTAAGTCTGTCAGATGCGGGCAGGGTGGTGCAGTTCCCTCCTGAAAACTCACCGTGTGCACCAATATTCCAGAGGTAATCAGAGCCACTACCCAGTAATGCCGAAACCAGACGTAGTGTGTGGTAATGCAGATCAGGTCCGGTATAGCTCCAGCCAAACCGGCCTGTCATGCGTTGCTCACGATCAAGTAATGTCAACGCCTGTAAATTGTTAATGGTATAAGGCGCTGAACCAAATGTAGTAATACCGTGGGCCGTCCACAATTGCAGCTCCGCTTCCAGTAAGTCAGCATTAATATCTACTTTGTTATATAGCATGACGTCAGGCTCGAGCATACGTCCTGTTGGGCCACGGTTACCACGGGCAGTATAAATTGGGAAGACCTTTTTAGCTTCCTCTTCGCCACGTGTGTTTAATAAGCCAGTCACAGTACTGTTTTTTATACGAACTGGATTATTGGGGGCTAACTCGTCCAGTCTTTCTACAGTAATATGTCGCCAAAAATCTACCAGGAGTTTAGGCATATGTTCGTAATTTCCACCCCAGTTGGTGCTGATGAGGATCCATTGACCGGGTCTGGCAGTCTCTACCGCTTCCTCTAACACCGATTCCCAACTTGCGACTTGTTCTTCTGCAGTGCCCTCCAGAAATCGGATCACCATGTGTTCATTCCCTTCCGGTAATACGTGGCGTAACGCGAAACCACCCGCCTCCCATATCCGATCTGTTGGGTGTCCGTGGGTTAGAATAAAACTTGGTAGTATTGTACGACCTTTTAGGTCAATTTGTTTTGTCGATGGACCGGCTAGCGCTCGGATCTCTTGATTATTTCCCAGGGCAAGAATTGTGTCATTGCGAACCGCTATTGCCTGAAATATCGATCCTGGGTCAGATGAAAACGACGCATCGTCCATCGTAACGATCTTACTATTGTAAATAATCATATCGGGATAATCGACAACTGAACTATCCTGGGCAAGAAGAAAAAGTGGACTTAGAATTAATCCTAAAAATATCGGAAATTTGTTTAAAAAAAGTTTCATCCTCAACCCCCTGTTTAATCACAATTTGCTTAATTCCGTCAAACTCTAGCATGATCCTATGCCACTGTACAAAACTCATGATTTAGCCTCTATTGGGAGAGATTTAAGCTGGCAATAACCTTAATATTGAATAATTAATTAGGGTTCATCCAATAATCGGAAATAAGGAAAAATTAATCAGTTTTAATCCACTTTTAGGACAAGTGTCGATAACTAACGCTACAATGATTTACAGTATTTTGAATTAACACTTTTTAACCAGATAGATTGCCAGTTTTGTATTATTAAGAAATCATTTTAAATTGGTATTTCGAGACAAATATATCTATATTAAGCGGCGTTTAAGTTGAAGGTTACTGTTAGTGTTCTTCATTGAGAGTAATTCAATTTAATTACCCTGAAAATC
>CAUZRI010000199.1:0-3799 GCA_963582285.1 Gammaproteobacteria bacterium
AGCCACCTCCCGGGGCAGCTGGTGCCATAATCGTTATGGATTGATCTGAGGTATCGGCTTCCACTGGCATTGTTTCAACAATCCCAGGTGATGATTGCGATGTAGTTGCTGCAGGTTCAGTGGTACTGCTATCACATCCTGATATCACCATTAATATGGCAATGCCGGCAACGACTATAAAATTTCGTAAAACTGTCAAACTCATGATTCTCTCTCCTCTTTAGCAAAGCGTATCAGTGCACCAAAACGGTATAGACCATGTACGAATTTGCCATATGGCATCGTTAAAAATAGTCCCATCACCAATCCCAGGTGTACCAGTAATATAATACCCATTGCCGCTGTTTCTCGTAGAAACAACAGCAGTAATCCGGTAACGCTGATAGTCAATAATAATACCAGAAGCGTAATATCCATTTTGGTCTGAACGGGTTCGGTCGGTTCAACATCTCTCACTCGCTTTAAGTAAAGTAAACCTATTGGACCGATTATCAGACCGATACCCCCCAGCGTACCGAGTATTACCGGTAGACTCAAGAAAGGATATGGAGCAATCCATCCGAATAAATAATGATAAAGCGTTGCAACAGAGGTTGCGGCAAAACACAGCATAAATCCATAGAATGTAAAATGATGGAAACTACGGCGTAACGTAGAGTGACGTTCATCGGGATAGGTACAACCATCACCATCACTACCAAGATAGCGTAATGTTATGGCATCTAACATTGCTTGTTTTACATCAGGCCACATAAGTTTGTCTGGTGGGTCAGTGTCATTACGAAATTTAAACCAACCAACTATCATCGCAATGATTATAAATATACCTACCATGCCAAATCCCCATGCCATCATACTATGGGAAACTAGTTGGTAAAAAGCACCCTGTTCGTCTCCATAGGCAGTCGTTAATCCACCCATACCTTTTGTTAACACCCCTGCTAACAAAAATAGTAGTGGGATTACTATGACTGACATAATTAATGTATAGATAGGGTTAGCATTAATACTCACCATGATGCCCGGCCAGCCATACACCTTATAGCTCTGTTGCCGTACAGCTGACAAAGCCTTGGGGACGTTTATCTGAAATTCATGGGGCGGTGCGTATTGGCAAGCGTAATAGCATTCATTACAATCATGGCAAAGATTCGCCAGATAACGTATGTCTCCGGAGCCAAACTGTAATCGCTTTTCCATGGCCGGGAATACCGCACAAAATCCTTCGCAATAACGACAGGCATTACAGATGTTCATTACCCTTTCGCCTTCGCTTAAAACTTCCTCGGGCGATTGATTATCCAATGACACTATGCGCGGCCTCCTTTCCTGCAATACGCCCAAAGGTAGTACCGATTGTCATACCTATACCCGCCAGGTAACCTTTACCCAGTATATTTCCTGCCATGATCTCTCCAGCTGCATAGATGTTATCTGCCGGTTCTCCGTTCTGCATGATCATACGTGCCTTGTTATTCACCGTTACGCCAAGGTAAGTAAAGGTAATACCTGGGCGAAGCGGATAGGCAAAGAATGGTGGTGTATCCAGGCGCCTTGCCCAATGACTCTTGGCGGGGGTTAGATCTTGCGTTTGACAATTATCTAACACGGTATGATTAAAATCCCCAGCTTTAACTGCAACGTTATAGGCAACAATAGTTTTTTCCAGAACAATGGGATCCAGATTTAACTTTGTTGCCAGCTCGCTTATGGATGTTGCCGTGACAGGTGCAGTTAATGGGGGAAGATAGAGTCCCTCTGACTTTGAATCAATAATTGAATAGGCAATCTGACCCGGCTGTTGCGCTATTAATCGTCCCCAGATAGCATATCGCTTGGGCCAAAAATCTTCTCCTTCATCATAGAATCTAACGGCGTCGCGATTAACAACGATCCCCAATGACACACAATCCACACGGGTAACAATTCCACCATCAAATTTAGGCGAACGAGCATCCACTGCAATGGCATGACACTGTGCAGGATCGCCGACAGTCTTCGCGCCAGTATTCATTAACATCTTTAATATCTTGCCATCATCATAAGGCGTGCCACGAATAATAAAGTTATCCGCTGCATCTCCCCAGGATTCGCGCAACCATTCAATGTTTGCCTGGTAACCACCTGCAGCGACGACTAACGCTTTGGCTTTTATTTGTATCGTTTGTCTCTGGTGACTCACCATAGCTGAATGAAATTTTCCATCTTCGATAGTCAACTCCGTTACCGCCGTGTCATATTCAATATCGATGCCGATACGCTCGGCCTTGTGGTAATAGGAATTTAACATCGCCTTACCACCTCCCAGGAAAAAGGCATTGGTCCGTGACAGTTGTAATGTCCCGCTAAGGGCAGGTTGAAAACGGACACCTTGTTTCATCATCCAACGGAAACACTCTCCGGATTCCTGCAAGGTTAAACGGGCTAATTCTTCATTCGTATTTCCACCGGTGACCTGTTGCAGGTCTTCCCAATATTCCGAGAAGGAATACGAATCCAACAACACTCCTTCCGGTGCATCATGCATGCAGCGCAAATTTCGTACGTGGCGAGAGTTGCCACCACGAGAATGTTTTGGTGCGGCCTCTACAACTAATACACTGGCACCTGCTTCACGGGCGGTTAAGGCCGCACAAAGACCCGCATTACCACCGCCAACAATTAAAACATCATAGATTATATCGTGCTGCATTTTTAATGACTAAATATTCTCTGGTTGGAAGTGATGCATGATATCACTATTTTTATTGAGGTAATTTAACGGATATACGGAGTTTACAAGATACTGGCAATAAAGACCGAGCGCTTTCAGACTTTAATAGAATTTATACTCTAAAAATTATACCTGAGATTTACATAAACGCCATGGCTATCAAATCCATTCCTAAACTCACCAATATATTTAGCTTTAAACATAATCTTAAATTATTTTTTATTTTTCTCTTCATTTGCCGCTACGAAATTAATTAAAAAAACTAAAACTAATGTAATCGCGAGCAATATTGTTGCTGCGCTTTGACGAGTGTAGTTTAAATGTTCTTCAACGTCTTGATAATATTCTGACAAATCAAAATATATGGATAATATTCCAAACTCCTCACCGCCAACGATAATTGGTTGTTCAAATTTTCTAACGGATTCACCAAAATTTATAGGTTTTATTTGTAATTTATATAAAACATTAGAACGATCATCGGTGATATGAACCAGGGTAATCTCGGGTGAACTGGCAATATATTTTGTAACAATTAAATCTATTTCTTGTTCATTTTTTACTATTACGGCATTTGATAACAAACCTGAAAATAGCGTCATAAAACGGGCCTTTTCATTATGTATATTATCCAGTAGATATTTCTGATCCAACTGACGTATGCGCTCACCTGAAAACCATGCGGCAATTACGATACTAAGCAACACAACTATTGATTTTTTAACCCACAGAGGCACTACTCTTCTTCTGGTAAGTCGGGAACGATGTAGCGGGTTGCGCTTATTAATGGATAAATATACATGAGTCCGCCATGAGGTCGATTAACGTCCGCCTCATCATAAATATAATCAAATATCTCATTTGATAATTCTTCGGGGACTATTGCGGTGAGGATCTCCTTCTCGGACTGGCTTCCTATGCCTCGGTATCCCAGGGGCGTGACCTTTCCTATTCCCCTGGCGCTCTTGATATCGACACTCATTAAATCATAATTTTCCTTGAGTTTTTTCGCGACATCAAGGGCAATACCCTTGGGAAAAATGCAGGTAATTAATTTTTGCGCTGCTAGTTCCATCTATCCAGTAT
>CAUZRI010000200.1:0-3795 GCA_963582285.1 Gammaproteobacteria bacterium
ATTTAACAGGATATTTGAAAATATTCAATTAAATAATTATAAAACAATACCTTATAAGCCTATTGTTTTACGATGCCAATGAAAATAACCGATATAAAAGATGGTTTTTGTCGCATCTTTATTTTTGCGTGTTTATCTATCCTTTCTGTCACGGCACATGCACTACAAAGACCTAATGTAATACTCGTCGTCGCTGATGATCTGGGTTATGGGGATATTGGTGTTAATAGACAGGATCTAATTAACACACCTCATCTTGATTCAATGGCGAGCGAAGGTGTGCAGCTCGAAGGCCAAAACACCTTTGGAAAACAGCCTGTAATCTAGATTATTGCGGAGCATCAGGCGCGATGTGTTCCTCCTGAGGTTCTATAAAAAGATGAATCAATTAATTAACGTGGTGACGAGAATTGAAGAAGGAAAGATGAATGGCTGATTACGACATAATTATCGCCGGCGGTGGCCACAATGCCTTAATTGCCGCTTCGGTATTAGTCAAAAATGGTTTAAAGGTTCTGGTTGCCGAACGCAATGAATGGGTCGGTGGTGCCGTTTTAACACGTGAAGTAACCTTGCCAGGTTTCAAACATGATCTTTTTGGTTCATCTCATGTCTGGATTCATCTTAACCCTGAGTTTAAAAACCTTCTGCCTGAGTTTGAAAAACATGGGTTGAAGTATATCTGGTCAGAAGATCACATTACCGGTCACCCGAACAAATATGAAGGCCAAGGCATTATCGTCTATAAAGATGTGGATAAAACCTGCGACACCATTGCAGAATATTCAAAACAGGATGCAATTCGCTACAAGGAAATATACGAAGAGTTTGGCGAAATAAAGGAAGGCGTGACCAAGGCCATGTTCGCTCCACCAGTACCACCAAGCTATATGTATCAGGCTATGGAAAATAGTCCCGAAGGATTAAAACGCTTGAGAGATTATCAGCTTAGTTCCAGACAATTTACCCTGGATAACTTTGAAAATGATCATGTCCGGGCATTTATTCTTGGTTGGGCAATGGCACCACAAACGTTGCCAGATCAACTGGGAACGGCCGCTGGGTTTTATGTGATGATTCCAAGTATTCATTACTATGGCCAATCCATCCCCGAAGGTGGTAGCGGTATGCTTTCTGAGGCGATGAAATCGTATATCGAAGCCAACGGAGGCACGGTGATGACTGACGCCACAGTGCGCAAATTTCTGGTCGAAAACAACGAGTGCATTGGCTTTCGCCTCGAAGATGGCCGCGAAATCACCGCAAGTCAGGGCGTTGTTTCTGAACTCGATCCTTATCAAACTTATCTACATGGTTTTGAGGACGGTATCCTGCCGGAGTCTTTTTTAAAAATGGTACGCGAATTTCAATTTGGAGAAGTCACCATCGCTAGAGTGCATTACGCCCTGAATGAGGCGCCGTCCTTCAAAAACGGTACCGAGATGGACAAGACAGCCTTTCAACGAATATTTGGCAGTGTTGCTGACATCGACAGGCAATATCAGGAAATGGCAATGGGACAAGCACCAAGCGATCCTTTTTTATGGACCGCAGCGTGGACAACAATGGACCCAACAAGAGCTCCAGAGGGTAAACACACACTCATAATGGATACTTTTGTGCCGGTCGAGCTCGCTAGCGGTGAAGATTGGGAAGACATAGGCAAAGACTATATTCACGACAAACTACTCGGGCAATTGCGCAATTACACCACCAATATGAGCGATGATAATGTTTTGGCACAATATGTTGAAACCGGACCTAGCCTGGCGCGTGCTAATCTTTGCTTCTACCGCGGCGTAACCACTGGTGGGGAGCGTACTCTGGCGCAACTTGGACCGTTCAGACCTTTCCCAAACTATGCAAATTACCGCGGTCCGATAAAGAAATTGTATATGACAGGCCCTTCATGTCATCCCGGTGGCGGCATCAGCGGCATGGGCACTATTGCAGCAAACGAGATACTACTCGACCTTGGTATTAGAGAGGAAGATGATGATTTTGACTTTTAATCAGCGACAGAGGAAAACGTAATGGGTAAAAAAGCAGAGAGAATTGATCCCTATACCGCACTAGTGGTTCAACCCGAAGTGACAGTGGTGGAAGACCGCGCCGGAATTAAAAAAAACCTGGATCGAGTATGCAATATGATCCATTTTGGCGTCGGCTATTTTTGGGAGCAACCGGTTCGACTCGTCGTCCTGCCTGAATATTTTATGCAAGGAGTAGGTACGCCTGGCAGAGGTGAAAGTACCATCAAGGATCAGATGGATAAAGTCATCACCATCCCGGGTCCGGAGACAGACCAGTTGGCAGCCATTGCAAAAGAATACGATCTTTATATTGTTGCTGGAGGTGTTTGTGAAGAAGTCCCTGAATTCCCCGATCGTTGGTTCAACACCAATTTCATTATTGGTCCTGACGGTGAAATCGTACTCAAATATCATAAATGGCATATCCCTGCCTACATAGGCCTGGGTACAAGTCCGCATGATATGTACGATGAATATTGTGAGGTTTTCGGCAATGACATCAAGGATTTGTTTCCAGTTATAGATACGCCAATCGGTAAACTGGGTGTCATGACCTGTCATGATGGTTGCACACCGGAAGTTTCCCGGGCGCTTGGCTATAATGGCGTTGAGGTCATCTGCCACCCTGGTGCGATTCAGGAAGTCGAAGGCGTGTCCGAACCCTGGGATTTCTGGATGTTCACGAGACGTACCCGTGCTCACGACAATATGTGCTACTTGCTTGGTTCGAACTGGGGCAAAGTCAATTATGAGTACTATCCTAAAGCATTTTGTCCCGGCAATTCCTTTGCTATTGACTACACAGGAATGGTCTTGAGACATACACCTTATCCGGAAGAACAAGTGCTTGCTGTTGGCATCGATATAGAAGCCTTGCGATATCATCGTACCAAGACGATTCATAATTGCTGGATCGACGTGCGCACAGAAGGCTTCAAGCAGATATATGAGAAACCAATATACCCACCAAACCGATTCCCCTCGGGTAAACCGCCACGCAGCCTGTCGGAGAAAGTTTCTATTTGCAAGGAAGTCTTCGATGATATTTACGAAAGAGGGCAATTTACCCCGCCTGCAGGTTATGCCCCAGAGGATATTTCCGGTTTATTGGAAAAACGTATTAAGTATGCCCAGGACACCGGGCGATTAAAAAAGAGTTAAACCATGAAAGTAAGAAGTAAACTGGCGGATGTTGATTTTCAATTCGGTGAATTTGAATATAAGAAAGATCATTTGTTGATCCATAGCGCAGTTTCTCAGGCAATGAAGACCAAAGTTTATGTCAGCCCTGACGATATCCTCACTGCGCTGGGACAAATGCTTAGAAAACCGATGGTGTGGTTGTATCTGTTCGGCTTTCCTTTTTTTGTTCTACGTTATCGATGTCGTCACGCCAATAAACTTAAAAATAATTAATTAAAATATTACGCAGGGGACTTTTATGCCCAAAATGACGGGCGCTGAAGCGATCATCAAATCTTTACGAGGACATGGTGTTGACACTATTTTTGCATTGCCAGGTGGACAGCTGGATCATTTATTTGATGCGATGTACAAGGACAGCGATAACATTCAACTTGTACATTCCCGCCACGAACAGGGCGTAGCCTATATGGCCTATGGCTACGCCAAATCTACTGGCAAAGTAGGTGTTTATGCGGTGGTGCCCGGTCCAGGTCTATTGAACTCCAGTGCGGCGCTCTGTACTGCATGGGGAAATAATGCGCAGGTACTTTGTATTTCCGGTCAGATCCCTTCCCAG
>CAUZRI010000201.1:0-3786 GCA_963582285.1 Gammaproteobacteria bacterium
GTCGTTCAGCATCTGTCCCCAGTTCAAATCTGGTTAAGGTTGAATTGCCATCAATTGTTTCTCGGCTAGACTGAATTCCGGCTAATTGCGGAAAGATATGTGAACTCCGGTGAGCATCACGCTTTTCTATAAATAATTCTGTATTGAGTTGCGTAAATGTTTCGCCAATCCAGGTTGAGGCATTTAGATTTCCTGATCCGCTTTTAGCTTTGTTGCTGAAACTTTCTAAAATGGTTTCCGTTAGATCACCTGCGCGATTAAATTCGTCGTCAGTCCCTCTATCTCCCGAGGAACCGATTCTACCACTAACACCAACATTGAATTCTATATCGCCCCACCGATCTGAAAGCGAAACACCGTTAGTGAATGTCACCGGGAAAACAGAAAAATTATATCGCATCACGGATTCCCAACGTGCGGCAGCCAGGGCGTCTACTTGCAATATGACATTGGCTACGATTGAGTAACCCTGCAGATCAATATTTCGGACCTGACCACGGATCAATTCAACCCGTTCAACCTGGCTAGCTGGGATACGACCCAGAATTTGTGAAGGAGGGTCTTGTTTAGCGCTAGGGCGTCGATCATTAATGAGTACATTACCTACGGCACCACCAAATCCACGTTCACTATCACCGTCATTTAAAACAAAACCGGGGACCTGGTTAACAATCTCAAGCGCGGTGCTAGGTTGATAACGTTCGAAAAAAGAGACTGGGAAATCTACAATCTGGGCATCGTCAGGAATAGCGTCAGAATTTTGAGCTGATTGATTTTGTGCCAGTACAAAATTTGAACCCAACGATATTATGCAGAAAATGCTTAACATCAACTTAAGCCATACCTTCATTAAATTACTCCTACATAACCAGCAAAAAGATGCGGTATCTTACACAAAAATAGCTAGGAATGATTTAGAGTAAATAGGAAAGAATGTGAAATATAAATATGAAAGGACTGAATGCGTTCTTGCGAGACTTATCAGAGCACGCGAAATAAGAATGCGCAATTCTTTCGCAGACTAATTCTCTAACCTGTGAACTTGATTTTGGCCGTAAATCGGTACGGCGAGAACCGCTGATTTAACCAAAGATTCTTTAATAATCTATGACAATCCCTACGAAATTTCCGTTTTTGCCTCGGATAATATCGTCGCGGCTTTCAATAGCGCCTAACGGTGCAAGACTTAGGGCATCAGATCCTACACTGTATAAATCATAATCAACATTTAGCGTTTTAAAATTATTGTCAGTCCTTGGATTTATTACACCTGGGTTTGCAGCATCTTTAATATTTAAAAATTTGTAAGTATTCCCCCAGGGGTCAACAGGAGGGGCGGGGTAAATTTCATTGAGATTATCTGGATAACGATTTATATCTCGTTGCATCTCACTAATCTCATCGATGGTCTTTTTTGTTCTTGCTTTATCGACCAGGTATACATAAGCAGGGATTGCCGTACCGACCACTAGCACAGCAACCAATATGACTATAGCAAGCTCAACCAGCGTTATTCCATGAATGTATTTGTTCGTCCGGCTGTGCATAAAATTTGCAACATCAATTTTAAATAATTAAAAGTTAACAAACCATATTGCAACTAAGATTCGTTAGATGGTTTTTTTAATACCTGCTTTTTTCAGGGCAACTAAATTGTGCATTAGCTCCAGCTGGATTCGTTTACTAGATTTCCTCCAGCAATGTAACCCTGTGTGGTACAACGACCTTGACCATGCTGGCTACTGCCTCCTGCTGATTCCCCGCCACAGTACAGTCCCTGAATGACCTCGCCTTTCATATCCACAACCTGACATTTCATATTGATGCGCAGACCCGCATAGCAATCGTGAATCACCGGCGTTGCCCAGGCCGCATAATACGGTGGCTTATCAATTTTGTATCTTGGGTTTGGTCGCTCAAAGTCCGGGTCAACACCAAACTCTACAATTTCATTAAATCGTTTTACTGACTCCGTCAGGTTCACCGGCGGCATGTTAACCTTCGAATATGGATTCTTCTTGATCTTCTCTGCCAGGCCTTCAAGGGTATCGTCACTAAAAAAATATTTAGGATCGGTAGATGGAGGAGACAAGTCCCATTTTTCTCTCTTTACTGCCTCTGAATCAAAAATTGCCCAGATGGGGCCCGCGGCATAGTCAGGCGCTTGTGAGCCTTCATTAGGTGCTAGCGCGGCATCCAGCCAGTTGGCTGGTTTCAGTTCCCGCTTCATCACATTACGCCAGTCACCCTGTTTATAGTCTTTGATGTCACCATAGTGAGTCCCATAGGGCCAATTTGCGCCGAGTTCATTATAAAAACGTTTACCCATCTGATTGACCATAATCATATTCTGGAAACTTCTTACCTTTAAACCTGTAGCACGGACAAGTGGGAAAAGGATACTCTTTGGGGTCCATTCAATATAGGTATACTGGCAACCTATCACAGGTCGTTTTCTGAAATAACCGTTACGTTCCATGGACTGATTGGCCGTGCCCCAAAGTGACGCACCAATGGCCATACTTGCCATTTCGCCACTGGCGTCCTGATCAGAAAAAGGACTGCCTGCTAATTGATATTCCTCCGTCATTCTTGGATCAAAAATTCGCCTGAAGTTTAAATTACCTGTGCTACCACCCGTACCAATGAGTATGGCTTTTTTAGCCTTCACTGTTATTTGTGGTTGTGTCATATCCATATTTCCCTGGGAGTGAAAACTCTTCATAGGGGTGGTTTCGCCAGGTAGATAACGTGGGGTATATTTTGCCTGTACGCCCAGCACTCGACCGGTGTTAGGTTTTTCCCTATATATAATGTCCATGTGGTAATTCAATAAAAATTTTACCCCTTTTTTTCGGGCACTGACCTCAAGTGCTCGGTATATCGCTGTACCGCCGCCACCTCTTGGACTCTCAGCGCTTTGTCCTTTTGTCCATACGGCATAATGCCCACGTGGTGCGGAGAGACCCACTGCATGGCCTCCGGCAATCGCCGGTGGCATATCAACGAATTCAACTCCGTTTTCTACCAAATAGTCAAAAGTCGCTGCTTCATTATCAGCCAGTGCGCGTTGTATCCCTCTATCATTATATCGATAGTCCGGCATGCCATTGGTTTCTACCACAGACCAATCAGTGAGGTCTTTGAACAATGTATCGGGGTCATCCTTAATGCCGTGTTTTTTCTGCATGGCCGTGCCGCCGCCTAGATGTATCTGTCCGCCATTCATCAGGCCGTGACCGCCAACATCATAGTTTGCTTCAACAAATAAAACTGATGCCCCGGCATCGCTTGCCCGGTTGGCTGCGACCAAGCCAGTAGGGCCGGATCCAATGATTACCACATCAGCCTCTAGATCCCAGAGATTAGGTACATCATAAGGATTTTGTTCTGTTTGAGCAGTACTAGAGGGGATTGTTCCTGCACCAACCAGTGCTGCGGCACTAGCTCCCGCGCCTCTTACAAAATCTCTACGACTTATTTTATTCTGCTTGTCATTATTATCTTGGCTCATGCCGGCTCCTTCACAATTTATATTTATCCAATTGGGTAGAATTATTGGTGGAAATAATAGGATATTGAAAATGAACCAATCTGCGTTCGTTGTCAAGAAATCCAAAGTGGTTAAAAAGATAAAAGGTGAGGTCAGATAACGCAGGTCTTTTGGCGTGTATTTGTGCTGTATTTATCTATTACGTAAGAATTACAGGTAATCGTCAATCCATTTGATATAACCGACCTTAATACATATACTTACAGATTAGAAAAATAGCTCTAAATAGGGTA
>CAUZRI010000202.1:0-3782 GCA_963582285.1 Gammaproteobacteria bacterium
AGCCCATATCAGGCGTCATGTAAGTAATGTTATGTTTATTAAGTTTGTTTATATAGCCATTTTGAATTTTACAATTAGCATTCCCTTTAACACCTGTCACACAAGAGTTACTGGCTCCGTATACCCAAGCACCAGTACCTGCAGGTAATAATTTCGGTGAAGTGTATATCGGTACACCGTGTTTGTTTTCTTTGCTTACGTTAATATACAGTGTTTGTTTGGCAGCTTGTCCTAAATCGTTTTTTGCAACAACTGTAAATTGAGTAATGCTATTCATAGGAAGATTTTTTACATTCAATCTGCCACTATGTGAAATTTTAAAACTTGATAGTGGTATAGCCTTTTGGTTGACGATATTAATTGGTGATAAATCCTTTGAATCAGAAATCGTATATTTGACTCCAATTAAGGCAAATTTATTATAGCAGAAAACAGTTTAGAAAAATTAATGACATGTCTTTTAGACGTCTTATTAATGCCAATATTTAAACGTATAGGAGAATATGTATGAGTGCTATTATATTCAGCTAGATCAGTTAATGATTTTGCATGCAACCCGTTATATAAATATAAGTTAAATTTATTTGTAACTGTTTGGTTAATTCCACCTGGTACTGGTTTTCCAGCTGCATCTTTATCATCTTCTTTGGCAGTAATCGTAATAGAGCATTTATAATAACCAGTATGCCCAGGCATTTTAGAGCAACCTTTTGTGCTTGTGGCTGTACCATATATATTCCCATTTTCATCTGCATTAAAGTCAGGAGCACCCCAAGCCGGAATACTCAATCCTTTTGGTAAACCAGTTGCTGTATAATGTATAGCAAGGCCTGGCGTTTTATAATCAAATACCGGTGATGTTGAGCTAATATATAAGCCTAACTGCATAATTGAGTTTGATTTTAATAAATAATCTTTACCCATAATCACTTGACCAATATCTGGTACAGTGTTACTTAATAATTTTCCTGCAGATGATGGATTACCTGTTGTGCAAGTACCATCTTTCGCTACAGTTAAAGTGCTATTTGCTTTTGGCATATTCAAAATTGAGTATTTATTAAATGAAGGCAGGTTTGAGCATAAATAATTAGTCGTGTTGTTTTTCTTTATAGATATTTTCATTGGCATTTTATCATAAGAACCGTTTAATCCAGTCCAGCTCTGTGGTATAGAAAATGAGTCTCCATTTGGTATTATATATGATTGATTTGTTCCATCTGAAGATGGAGTAGGATTATAGAGAGTAATTGCACCACCTTCGTTATTAACAACCTTAAAATTAATTGGTGCTGCATTAGCTGCTATGGCAGTCAGTGCAATACTAAGAAGAAAAATTGTTTGTTTCATTTTGCAATCCTTTTATTCATTAGTAAAATGATTCAATTTGTATAACCTAGATATAACCATATTCTTATCTTTATGTATGGGCAGGATAAAATTGAAGCTATCACATACATAAAAAATAATTCTAAAAATTGATGCCTGTTTTAGCAGATGCTAAAGCTGATCCAGAAGCAGCTAAAACTGCGGTTGAAATTAATCCTACTACTATCTTCTTATTCATAAAATATCACCTTTTATATTATTTATATTGATGTTATACACTGAAGTTTGCGTAAGGCGTAATAGCGTATGGGGCTTTAACTTCAGCGCATATTATATACATTTCCGAGAGGAGGTCAATAAATCCGATTTATTTAAAGATGACTAAAAATGACCCTTGTTTGTATTAATGGTTTTTATCACTTTTGCTCATATCTAATAACATCTTCCAAAGACGCATGATGAAACTTTACCGAAAAGCCATCATACTGAAGCCGAATATCTGGATTAATTTTTTTATGCATGTCTTTAACATCAAATGTCAGATGTGCATATTGCTCCATAAAAGCATCGAATGATTGGTCAATCACAAACTCTATATGCTCAAAGCCCTCAACATAGCGTGAGTTTAGTTTTGGAGATGGCACTTCAACCACCCAAATGGACCTCTCTAAAAAAAGAATTGGCGCATAAAGTTTAAACGTGGCAATTGATCTTCCTGATATTTGTGCTTCAGACAACTGATCTGCCATCGTGTGTAACATAAGTTTTACTTCATCATAACGAGAGATTGAAGCAACTCGATAGCATATATGATCCAACTCATAAAGTGATACATCAACACCATCATTTAGAAGCGTCTGTAATACTGTATCTATAAAATCGGGTAATGGTTTAAAGAATTTCTGCACAAATATTAAATCTGCTGAATTCCGGCAAGTCTCCATATATGTTCATCTTTACCACGGCTATAATGCCAAATCTCTTTGAAAGAAGCCCAAGCGGAGTATTCATCTTCTTTCACCTGCCCTTTGATCTCAACAGATCCCATCCAAGCACCCCCTTCTTTTGCGAAATCTAAAATACGTAAGCTTAGAGTATCAAATTTTGCAACGCCTTCATTTGATAAAATATCTTCTTTGATTTCTGCAAAAAATTCAGGGGTTAAATACCCTTTTACCATTTCCAAAGACTCAGGTGTATTTAACTCTTGAAGCTGACTAAACAAGGTTTGTGCTTGATGCTCAAACACAGTTGTAGGTGTACCATCTGGTAATGTTTTCCCTGCTTCAAAAGCAGGTGCGCTTTGGGCTGTCTGATCTATTGTGCGACCGCCAGATTCACTCTGAGACTCCTGTGATCTAAACCCTTGCATAAAGCCTACTTGATCGCTTTTTTGACCTTTTTTTTGATTATCATAGTCACTAGATCCTGCAGATTGAAATCCTTGCTGATTAGGTTGCTGCCCAAATTGTCTATTCTGATTAAAGGCGCCTTGTTGCGCTTTTCTTCTCATAAACCAGATTAAGGCTGCTAATCCGACCAGCAAAAGCAAAATACCGAACCCGCCGCCTGTACCAAATAAATATCCCAGCATTGCGCCAATGGCGCCCGCTGCCAAAATGCCTCCCAACATACCGCCTTTTTTCGCACCCTGCTGTTTTCCTGCCACACCGCTTGTTTGGGTCGGCACAGACTTACTAAAGCCCGCACTTCTTGCGCCACCAAAACGCCTTGCTTCAGATACTTGAATCAAACCAAAACTAAGTACTAGCATTAATACGATAAACCTTTTCATTTCTACCCTTTATCTATAATGAAATTTCATGTGACATGCTAGCTTGTTATTGAACGAACATCAATAAAGGTCTCGAACCAAAAATAAATGTCCTCAGGGAAAGTATAGCTTAACTCGCCACCAGAAAAATCAATGCTAATAAAGCAAGCAATCCCTGAACAAAAAGAATCGACCTTTTAGCCGTCATCCCACCAAAAACAGCCGCAACCAAAATACAAACTAAGAAAAATAATTGTATTTGCACGCCGATCTGACTATCTGTATACAGCAGCCCCCAAAGCAGACCCGTCGCCAGAAATCCATTATACAGACCCATATTAGCCGCCAACGACTTAGAGACCTCTGCTTCTGTTTTGTCATTCCAAATGTTTTTAGACCTTTAGGTGTGGTCCATAAAAACATCTCCAAAATTAAAATATAATAATGCTCAATAGCTACCAGTAAAATAAAGATCGTTGCAAGGATTTCCATAAGCTTCCTTTTTTATTTTTTTCACATTTAAACAGGATAGTTGATATCCTCCAATTTTAAAGAGCCGACATTATTTTGACACAGAGGGCTATTCACTTTTCTCTAAATCATAAATGGCATCTTTTAAAGTGTCAAACTGTTGATCTACTTGCATTTGCACATCAGACAATGCCTGATTATAAAAAAC
>CAUZRI010000203.1:0-3771 GCA_963582285.1 Gammaproteobacteria bacterium
TGGTTTGTTCTTTCATATTCATTTTTCAATGAATTTTACATAATCTTATTTGGCGAAGCACATGAGTACTGGTGATATACACCTGGTTTTAGGGATTTCATGCTCAGGAAAATCCTCTTATATTGAACATAAAATTAATAGCGGGGAATGGGCAAACATTCCTCTGCTGATGGCTTATGAAATAGAGCCTAGGGTTTCAAATGAGCTTATTGACCAGGAATGTATAATTCACTACAACCTGTTTAGACCCTTTAACAATGACGCCAGCAATATCAATAATGATTTTCTTGACGACAAAATCTTGTCGGAATTATTACACTACAGAGACAGAATAAAAGCTCATCTTCTTATTGTTCATCCTTCCATATTATCTAAAAGAGTGTTGCTGCAATCAGAGGTCGAAGGAAGACTAAGAAAACCAGAAACTCCTTATCCCCAACAAGCCATATTCGAACTTCTGTGCCGAATAGATGCTCCTGATTTTTATAATAGATGGATCAGTTTGCTTAAAGAGCTCAATATTAATGTCGAGATGATACTCTCTGAAACCTCCGAATACACTGTAATACCTTCCGTTGCTGAGCTTTTGGCACATTTAAGCAACGAGAAAACCGTCTCCTATACCGATGTAGAAATTAGTGAAATCGTTGAGAATAATGATTTTGAATATCAGCAAATTCAACTTCCTAACAATCAATTCACTCAAGGGAATGATCGCTCTCATAGCTTGTCATTATTGGACAAAGACCTTACCGGAAAATCGATATTAGATATTGGTTGCGCCTATGGATATTTTTGTTTTGAGGCTGAAAAAAGAAATGCCGCGAGAGTCGTTGGAACTGAATTAAAACGTCATCGGTATATTGGGGCCAACATTATAAAACAAATGACCGGAGCAAAATCTCAAATACTTTATGAAAACATATTCGACACATCTATTAATAATGATTCTAATAATCGAGAATCGAACAATGGGAATTTTGACATTGTTCTCCTGCTAAATGTGATTCATCACCTAAAAGAGCCAATCAAAGCGCTAAGAATGATTGCAGGCATTTGCACAGAAAAACTAATTATCGAATTTCCAACATTATCTGATAGCAAGTTCAATTCAACATTATCAACACCAGCAAATTTTGATTCTTCTTTACCCATTATTGGCGTCAGCTTACAAATCGAACAGGATCAAACATTTTTGTTTTCCCCCCAGGCAATTGAGAGAATTCTTTTAGACCACGATAAATTATTTTCCAAAATAGAGTTTATAGAATCTCCCATGAACAAGGAAAGATGCGTAGCTATTTGTTATAAATAAGAGCGTGCATTAGATACTACAACCGTTAAAAAATTATTTCTCAATAAATGACACATTCAAATTTATCTCTATCGTATAACTCTCCCGTTGTAATTGGAGGGGTTGGCGGAAGTGGAACTCGCCTAATTGCTAAATGCGTAAATAAGCTTGGGTACTTCCTGGGACACGATCTTAATGAAGCAAATGACAACCTATGGTTTGCTTTGCTTTTCACCCACCCCGAAATCTTAAGTTCATCTGAAGAAGAGTTTAACGACTTGGTCGATATTTACTTATCCGGAATGACTGGGAGCGCTCAATTTACAACATCTCAAATCGAATTAATAAATGACCTTGTATCAAGAGAACGATTGCAGCATTCGGAGGATTGGCTAAAACAAAGAGCAGACTCTTTACTGGCAAACCAAGTAATAATGCCGCCCAACACAAAGTGGGGATGGAAGGCGCCAAATTCACATATCGTTCTGGATCGTCTAATCAAATGCTTTAAGGATATGAAATATATTCATGTTGTGCGCAACGGATTGGACATGGCGTTTAGTCAAAATCAAAATCAGCTAAAAATGTGGGGACAACATTTCATTGGTGATGAGTGCAGCGTTACGCCCTATTATTCGCTTAAATATTGGTGCAACACTCATAAACGAGTGCAGCAAATTGGCAAACCTATGGGGCCGAATTTTATATTCCTCAATTACGACAACTTCTGCGCCAATCCTGGGCAGGGCATTTCAGCGTTATCTGATTTTCTCGGATTGGATCCGGCGGAAATATCAGATAACTCCTTATTAAAATTGATTCAAGTTCCCGACTCCATCGGCAGATTCAAATCATACGACACAACAATATTTTCTGAAGACGATATGGCCTACGTAAAAGAGTTGGGATTTGATACAGGAGAACAGGAACACTAATCATGGGCATACTCGCTACACTGCGAATCAAGTTCATGCTTGCCTGGGCCACTCTGCTGCGGATGTGTTTTTCCTATGCCGCTGGCAACCGATTGGCGTCCAAGACAATCCACCACTTTCACCCCTTCACCAGTAGGCACAAACCAACTTATCTGGCCGGCTTGAATAAGGTATTCACTGGCAGCAGCAAAGTTGCAGCGGCATGGCATCGGCATCTTGCTCTATTGGGCGTTCACAGGTTTCAAAGCACTTATTATGCTGGCAATGACATTAACTGGATTAAACAATGCCAATTGGAGGTGTTGGGAGCAGATGTCATTAAAGAAGCTCACCTTCAGGGGAAAGGCGTTCTGGTGATGACCTACCATCATCATTTCAACATGCTATTTTGTAACTTGCTGGCCACGTTGGGCCTCCCAGTCACGACCATCGCCATGGATGACCGTGGCGGTGATGGATACCGCAATTTCAGTAACCGTGTAAATCGTATTTACAACCATGCCGAACGACTACTAAATGGTGGGGATATCATTCTGGTCAAACCACAAAGCCAGGTCAGGCCCATCCTACGGGCATTCGAGAAAAATCATTTAGTCATTACTGCGAACGACTTTCCCAATGTATTCGATGACAAAAACCGCATGGACCTGCCCTTCCTTGGCACTACCTTGTCCTGCCCTACGGGAACAGTAAAACTGGCTGTGAAAAAAAATATTCCTGTAGTTGCCGCCTATCTGAACTGGGATGGCGACGAACGGTTCAAGCTGGTCATCCGAAAGATCAGTGATGGTGGTGAAGGTATGCCAGTGAATACTGCAATGTCCTGTTATCTAGAAGTGTTAACAACCATGATCGAAGAGGATCCAGGTCTGTGGGAAGGCTGGAAGTGGTTGGGTAAACCCGCAGAATAATCAATTCCGATAAATGCAAAGAGCCCGAGTGTTCAAACAGGCCTTCATAGTCACAAAAGTTCGTATTGAAGGTCGGTTGGTAGGCGTCAAACAAGTATTTTGAATTATTCCTAATATAGAACGGTGGTTACTATGCAACATCGAATCGCAGCTATTCTTTTTTTATTGACGGTATCTTTACCGCTAAGCGCACAGTGGTTTGATTGGACTGTTCCCGGGATTCCCAGAAATGCGGATGGCACTATCGACAGGGAAGCTCCCTTAATACCTCGCACTTTGGACGGGCATACAGATTTTTCTGGCTTATGGTCTGCCAGCAATGAAAGGGGCACACTTTTTGATCCACTGAACTATCAACCCTGGGCTCGGGCAGTAATGGCAGAGCAGGAACTTAACTTTTTTGCCAATGATCCCCGATTTAGCTGCCTTCCTGATGGCCCTGGCGCATACCCTGCCCAGCAACAACGTATCGTGCAGACAACCGATTTTATTGCCGTACTCAACAGTGATATGACCTATCGGCAAATACATCTGGATGGGCGTGAACCCTAAGAAGATCCTATACTGCCCAACTGGATGGGGTATTCCTCCGCTCATTGGGAAGGAGACACGCTGGTAGTGGTAAGCAATG
>CAUZRI010000204.1:0-3767 GCA_963582285.1 Gammaproteobacteria bacterium
TGAACACATCGCTTGCTAAACTAATCAAATATTCATCGACTATAATTCGAGGCATTAATTTTAACCGTGTCGTGCCTCAAATTTTTTCATAAATTCTACCAACGCATCGACTGCCTCTTCTGGGACGGCATTATAAATGCTGGCACGCATGCCACCAACAGTACGCCATCCGTTCAGATTTAATAAACCATCTTCTGCTGCTTCAATAACGAACTTGAGGTCGAGGTTTTTACTACGCAACTGAAATGGGATGTTCATTGTAAACCATTTGTTGAGAAGATTAGTTTCAGATGTGTTGTCCTTGTAAATAGAATTTCCTGTGTTCAAGCAGGCGGTTAAAGAGATAAAAGCAGAAAGTATTACCAAAAATCGACAAATTATAAGAAATCTATTTTTCAAGATTATAGCTCCCCTCTAATCGCACGAATAAATAACTTTTCAATATTCTCTTCCATGCTGGTTGCATTGCTAATTATTTCAATAATTTCTGAGCCTGATGCATAGTGAATTGGACGGTCTGCTCTTTCTGCTGCCTTGAGAAATTCTGGATCATGCATGGCTTTATTGAAGCCATTCCTTAAAAATTGTAATCTATCCAATGGCGTCCCTGGAGTTGTGGCCACTGGACTACCAACAGAATTTAGTGAGTCCCATGCAGATAATATCTTCCTTGTCCTGTTCGGATTATTTGTCTTGTCTATAAGTTCAAAAACTGTAGGCGTATTAGGTAGATCTTTAATTCGTTCCCTACCGCTTTGCAGTACTACCTTTTCCGATCCTGAACTAACCCCATGTTTTGCACTTCCCCAGGGTCCCCAGGCACCTACAAGATTTCCTCTCATCATAGACTGTGTAACAACAGCAAGGGCATCAAAGCCATGAATGATCTGAATATTTAAACTAAATGTCTCTTTGATAATGACGCCATCAATATAACCACTCCCCCCAAGACCCGTTGCACCAAGTTTGACTACCTTGTCTGAGTTCCTGATATCATCAAATGTGTTAAATCCACTCCCGGCTGTCACATACAATACACGTGTGTCAGCTGCGATACGGCCAAGATACTCAAACTCTTCTATATTGTAATCTGCCCCTTTGATGCCAGCTAGTTTATTGGTGACCATGGCACTACCATTCATAATGGCAATGGTTAGTCCATTTTTTGGCGAGTTGTATAATTCGTTGACGGATCGCATTCCACCTGCGCCAGGCAGATTGAGTACCTTAACAATCGCTCCCGTATGTTTTTCAAGATATGGCGTGAGTAATCGAACATATTCATCAAACCCGCCACCTGGCGCTGAGGGGACAAGAAACCGGATGCTCTCTCCTTTATAAAGAGAGGTGGCATCGGGTTTAGCCGACGTATCTTTTTCAATTTCGAGCTGTTCAACACGTGGTGTTACTAGTAAACCTATAATGATTATCGTCATTAGTACTAATGTGCCGATACTAATAACGATAATCTTTTTATTTTTCATAAAAATTATTTTTTATAAAGTTAAGTCAGTTAAATAATGCGTTTGTAAATTGTTATAGTTCACCCTGAATAATCTTAATGAACAACTGTTCCATCTCATCATTCATTTGTGTAGCTTCATTAATAATATTTATCATTTCCTGACCGCTAGCATAGTGGACAGGACGGTCCCTTTTTTTTGTTATCTCTAGGAATTCCGGGTCGTGCATGGCTAGTCTGAAAGCGTTTCTCAAAAATTGAACTCTATCGGCTGCTGTTCCAGGTGTCGTTGCAATGGGCCTTCCCACTGAATTTAGTGCATCCCATGCCGTTAATATTTCTCTGGTGCGTTGTGGAATTTTGGTCAAATGAATATATTCAAAAGTCGTTGGTATCTGCGCAAGATCCTTGTTACGCGTTCTACCACTTTGTAGTATTACCCTTTCCAGTCCTGATTTTACTGCACTCTTCGCACTCCCCCAGGATCCCCATGTCCCTGCGATATTACCTCTAAGCATGGATTGTCTTACTGCAGAGGAACTGTCAAAGCCATGAATGACCTGAAGGTTAAATCCAAATGCTTCGTTAGAGATAACACCGTCGACATACCCGCTGCCGCCAAGTCCTGTGACACCGATATTCACGCTTTCCCCAGTACTCCATATATCATCAATCGTTAGATATTTACTCGCAGTTGCTACGGTCAATACGCGGGGGTCAGCATTCACGCGACCCAGATATTCAAATTTATCGATTTGATAACTTGCTCCCTTGAGACCTGCAAATCGATTAATGACCATAGCGCTGCCATTTAATAATGCTATGGTCAATCCATTGCTTGCAGAGTTATATAATTCATTGGCAACTTTCATGCCTCCTGCGCCCGGCATATTCACCACTCTAATGGTTGATTCTGTATATCGTTCAAGGTAAGGCGCGAGTAGACGGGTATATTCATCAAATCCGCCACCAGGGGCCGAGGGGACAAGAAAACGGATGCTTTGACCTTCGTATTCTTTGGCGACTTCACTTTGAGAAAGTGAGCTCTTTGAAGTGTTATTTTGTATGCTACGTTGGTTGATTAATAAACCAATAATAAAGAGCATCACTATTGATAATGTTGCAATACTCAGAAAAATGACGTTTCTTTTTTTCAACAATGTCTCTCCTATAAGTTAATTCTACATTATTTTTATCTGCTAATTGGAGGACAAGTTATAATAATTAATTATTCTGGACTAAACACGCTATGGATAAAAATTGTAACTAGCTGTTATTTCATATGTTGTTTACAATTCTAATGCATATGTATCACTTAGGAGATATCAATGTCCTTCTTTAAGTCCTTTCCTGAGGAATCCGAGGTTGGCGATATATACCGATTTGAGCCACGAATCTGGGACCATTTTCGTCAATTTTCACGAGAGCTTATGCGCGGACCCTCTCCATTCACACCAGGTGAACGCGAACTGATTGCAGGTTATGTCTCTGGATTAAATGCCTGTGAGTTTTGCCATGGCGCACACACTGCTGCGGCTACGGTTTTTGGTTTTCATGAAGACCTGATGCCTGAACTTTTGAATGATATTGATACGGCATCAGTAGATAATAAATTAAAACCAATTCTGCACTATGTTAAAAAGCTTACGCTTACGCCTGTAAAAATGGTTCAGGCAGATGTTGATGCCGTGTATCAAGCAGGGTGGGACGAGACAGCTTTGCATCACGCAATTGGTGTTACCGCCCGCTATAATCTGGTCAACCGGTTGGTGCTGGGACATGGTGTAGAAGCAAATCCAGATTCCTTCAAGGAACGAGGTGAACATATCGCTGGTAAAACAAATGAAGATTGGCGTTCTGACGAAAGCGTACTTAAACGCTGATGATCACTATTCAATATTAATACAATGGCTATTACACTTGCATTCGATGTGTACGGAACATTAATTAACACTGATGGCGTCCAGGCAGAATTAAAACAAATAATTGGAGAAAAGGCAGAAGAATTTTCTCAAACATGACGTAACAAGCAATTAGAATATTCCTTAATTGACAGGTTGTTTAATTTGGTCAGAATGTGTGTGTGATATCAATTTTTCGCTATATGGGAGGAATGCATGGAGAATTTAATTTCGAGGTTGTTGAGTAACTATGAAACTGGAAAACTGAATCGGCGAGATCTGATTAAGGGGCTTACAATTTTGACGGCAGTTGGTTCAACTGCCTCCGCTGCTGGACTAAATGGTAGTACTCTTGACCATGTTGCACTTCAAGTCAGTGACGTGAAGCGTTCGCGAGATTTTTA
>CAUZRI010000205.1:0-3741 GCA_963582285.1 Gammaproteobacteria bacterium
AGGGAATATACCTTTTTTTGAGCCCGGTCTTGAAAAAATGATTCAAAATAACGTCAAACAGGGAAAGTTAACTTTTACCAACGTGATGGATAATGTAATTGGAGAGGCTGATCTGATTTTTATTGCAGTTGGCACGCCGTCTCGAGATGGCGATGGCCATGCGGATCTAAGTTATGTATATCAGGCTGCTAAGGATATTGCGCCATTATTAAAGGGGTATACAGTTATTGTGGATAAATCAACGGTACCTGTGGGTACCGCCAGAAGCGTTCAGCAAATTATTGAACAGGAAAGTCCGGATGCAATATTCGATGTGGCATCCAATCCAGAATTCTTAAGAGAGGGCGCGGCCATTTCTGATTTTATGCGGCCTGATCGCGTAGTTTTGGGCGTTAATTCAGACAGGGCTTTGGATTTACTAAAAGAGTTATATCGACCTTTAAACTTGATCGAAACACCGATCGTTGCAACGGATCTTGAAAGTGCTGAACTTATAAAATATGCAAGTAATGCATTTCTTGCCACCAAGATCAGTTTTATTAATGAGATATCAATGCTATGCGAGGCAGTAGGCGCTGATGTCCATGCCGTTGCAAAGGGAATGGGGCTTGATGGCAGAATTGGTCGAAAATTTCTCCATACCGGACCAGGATTCGGTGGTTCCTGTTTTCCAAAAGATACAATTGCCCTGGTTAGGATTGCACAAGAAAATGGTGTTTCAAGTCATATCGTCGAAGCCGTGATGGAAGTAAATGAAGCACAAAAAAAGAGAATGATAGGGAAAATTACCGGCGCCCTTGATAATAAATTAAAAGGAAAAATCATTGCTGTGTTAGGTTTGACGTTTAAACCTGAAACAGATGATATGCGGGATGCCCCCTCCCTGACTATTTTGCCAAAGCTATTAGAGAATGGTGCTGAAATTCGTGCCCATGACCCTCACGGTATAGATGAGGCACAAAAATTATTGCCAGAAGGAATTGTCTATATAAATGATTTGTACAAGATATTTATAAATGTTGATGCGGTATTATTATTAACTGAATGGAATGAATATCGAGGCTTAAATCTGGATAAGATAAAAAAACTGATGCGCTCTAATAAATTTATAGATTTGCGAAACGTATATGAACCTGAGCTTATGCGTTCCAATGGGTTTGAATATTTCTGTATAGGGCGACCACTAAAAAATTCTAAATAAAATCAATCTGAAAATTATTTTTAACAAACTTACTTAAAGGAATTACTATGAGTGAAAAAATTACAAATGAACATACCGTTTGGCATGAGCCTACTGTTCATCAAAAAGACCGAGAAAAGATGAATGGACATAAAAATTGTATCCTCTGGTTTACTGGTTTGTCAGGGGCAGGAAAATCTACCCTGGCCCATGCTGTTGAAGATAATCTGCATAATCAATTGGTAAGAACCTTTGTGCTTGACGGAGATAATATACGTAAGGGACTATGTAAAGATTTAGGATTTACTGATGACGATAGAACGGAAAACATCCGTAGAATAGGTGAAATTAGTAATCTATTAATGCAGGCTGGTGTCATCACGCTAACAGCATTTATCTCACCCTTCATAAAAGACAGACAATTGGTAAGGCAACTGGTCAATGAAGGAGAGTTTATAGAAATATTTTGTGATGCATCACTAGAAGTATGTGAATCGCGTGATGTGAAGGGTTTGTATAAAAAGGCCAGGACAGGTGAAATTCCAGAATTTACTGGTATTAGTTCACCTTATGAAAAACCGGAAAATGCGGAAATTACTCTTAACACAGATGAAATGGGTATAAACGATTGTGTAGAGAAAGTTATAGAGTATTTGATGGAAAGAGGTATGTTAGACAATCTTCAATAGTTGATTGAGTAATATATTGGACGCATGGTATCTGATACAAACTAAACCTCGACAGGAGACACTTGCTAAGAACAACCTCCAACGGCAAGGTTTTAATATTTACTTGCCTATGGCGCCGACTCGACGTCGCAAACGAGGTAAAGCCTACTATTTACCAGGACCCATGTTCCCATTATACCTCTTTATTTATTTAAACGATGGTATCGATGACTGGGGGCCAATCAGATCAACAATAGGTGTCTCGAAGCTTGTGTATTTTGGAAGAATCCCTGCACGAGTTCCATCTGGTTTAATAGATACCTTAAAGGGTAGGGAAGATGTTGAAGGACTTCAGATTATACCAGATAATAACTTTGATGTTGGTGATAAGGTACTAATTTCACAAGGAATATTTGAAGGTTATGAGGCAATTGTTCATGCAAAATCAGAACAAAAAAGATCACTTCTTTTGCTTAGTTTAATTGAAAGCTTTATCAAGATTGAATTAGATAGCCATTCTCTCGATCATTTAAAGGATTAATTCATATATATTATCTTTTGTGATCGTTAACATTGATGCTCAAGTATCTATGTTCACATAATGAACGGTATGATCTATAATGTTCATTCTATGAACGCAAAGCATCGTGAAGCGTCACTAACGCTAGAAATACTAAATACCATTGATAACCAAAGTGATGTTACCCAACGTTATCTGGCAAATAGTCTGGGTGTGGCCCTTGGACTTGCAAATTCTTATCTAAAAGGTTGTGTGCGTAAAGGTCTGATAAAAATTGAGCAGGCACCGGCTAATCGATATTTGTATTATCTGACGCCACATGGTTTTGCTGAAAGAAGCAGACTTACCGCAGAATATCTTAGTTCTTCATTTAATTTATATCGCCGTGCCAGTTTATCATGTACAGAGGTATTTAATTTATGTCATGAACGTAATTATCAACGAATTATACTCTGTGGAAAGTCAGAATTGGCAGAGATAGCCAGCCTGAGGGCAAAAGAAAAAAATATTAGTATTAGCGGGATACTGGATTTAAATTTAGATACGAAAGAATGCATTGGCTTTCCTGTTTATACCACGCTGGATGATATCAAGAATTTTGATGCCTGTGTAATCACTGATTTAATTTCGCCATTCAAAATGATTTCATTTTTAGAGCAGTCATTGGAAAAAAACAGAATTTTAATTCCAGATATTTTAGGTTTACGTAGCGAGCAATAGTCGTACGCATAGGGTCGGGTATATATCTGATGATTTATAAAGATTGAATATCAGCTTGTTAAACCAGTTATGACGATAATTAAAACAGGTACTTTGGATGTTCCTGTATGGCGGTAGCGTGCTAGAAGATGACTCAATATAATGTGTAATAAACAATAACGACACTTGAATATGAAAAAAACAATACTTGTCACTGGTGGAGCAGGGTTTATTGGCTCTAACTTTATTCAAAACTGGGTAAAAACACATGACGATGTAGTCATAAATTTAGATTTTCTGACCTATTCCGGGAATCCGAATAATCTGGCTTCACTTATTGATGACTCGCGATATTTTTTCGTGAAGGGGAATATTGGGGACACATCGCTTGTAAAAAATCTGTTAGCAAAACATCTACCTTATGCCGTTATAAATTTTGCTGCAGAAAGTCATGTTGATCGTTCCATCCTTAACCCAGAGATTTTTGTGGAGACTAACGTAGTTGGGACTTATCGACTATTAGAAGAAACGCTTCAATTCTGGATGCGACTTGATGATAAGGAAAAAGATGCATTCCGTTTTTTACACGTTTCAACGGATGAGGTGTACGGTTCTTTGAATGCTGATGATCCATCGTTTACAGAAAAAAAACAATATGAACCGAACAGTCCTTA
>CAUZRI010000206.1:0-3709 GCA_963582285.1 Gammaproteobacteria bacterium
TGAGTTGGATACCAAAAATTGCTGAAGTCAGCGGGTGGTCAGTCGTACAAGCATCCTACTTTATGGCAATATTCAATTTCGGATCATTTTTTGGCATTGTGACTCTGGGCTATATTTCTCACATCTTTGGAATTCGAAAGATTATATTAATTTTTATGATCTTATCCACGATACTTATGATCTACTTTGGTGTAGCAGATCTATCATCCAATATGTTTATGCTTATATTATTTATTCTGGGGTTCTTCGTCCAAGGCGGCTTTGTGGGTCTATATTCGGTTGCAGCAAGATTATATCCAGCAGAGATTAGGACAACGGGTGTGGGATGGGGTATTGGTCTGGGAAGATTTGGCGCGATTATCTCACCTATTTTAGGAGGGTTTGCAATAGGATTAAATATACCTATTTATTTAATTTTTATCTTGTTTGCAATTCCCTTTCTAATGTCTGGTATAGCACAATACTTGATTAAAAATGAAAACATAGATTAATTCATATAAGTATAAATTGGACTAATCAGCTCTAAATTTTATTCGGGAGAAAACATATCTGCGAGACGACCGGTTGTGCTACGCAGACGCGAGCTGATTATTGCTGCAATTTTTCGTAATAGTCTGACGCCGATATTAGGGTGACGCGTGATCAGTATATCAAAATCGGATTTCGTAATAATTAAAATCATCGAGTCCGAAGAAGTAATTACCGATGCGGAAAAAGGTTGACCATCAACCACTCCCATTTCTCCAATTGGTTCGTGAGGTTTTACTGTGGCTATTTTCAGGTGCTTATCAGGTTCTGATTCTTTATAGATATCGACAACCCCATCTACAAGTACACATAAACAATTATCTCCAAGGCCTTCTTTCAAAATAAAAGACCCGCTTGGGACATGATATGCTTTGACCTAGTCTTTCAATACTGACAATTCGTCAGATTCAAAATCATTAAAAAATCCAGATTGACTAATCAGGTCAGATAGCTTTTCGGCAGAAAGATGTGTGCCATTTTCAATATATGAGTCAGTCATTTAAAATTCCGTAAAAAAAGATGGGTGCTTCTTCACTTTAAGAGTAGAAAAAATAAAACGTATTGATTTAAAAGTAAACCTGAGATCGGTTAAACTCTGTTATTATTGCTAAATATACTGTTTTTTTAGGTTATTAATCGATATTATACTTAACTAAATATTAAATTTTTTTAATTATAATCAGGTATTGTCAATAGTTGTGTTGGTCTCCAACGGTATTTGAAAAAGAACACTATTCCTTATTTCAACTATTACATATTGATGAAAAACAACTCTTACACGTTAATAGAAGTAATAATCTTTTTATGCAGGTAATTCTTTTCGCAGCCGTCCCTGTCTTACTTACCATTCTGGTGGGATATTTTATTAGTAGATTTAATCGACCTTTTGATAAAAAGACAATTACTTTTATAGTTGGCACTATTGGTACGCCTGTACTCATTTTTTATAGTTTGATCCACACCAGTGCGACGATGGAATCACTGGTGTTGATTGGTGGCGCGACCCTGTTATCGATAATTTGTTTTCTTAGTATTGGGTTTATTGTTCTCAGATTAGCGGGGCTGTCCGTTAGTGCATTTTTACCTTCACTTTCATTCCCAAACACTGGAAATCTTGGGTTACCTTTATCGTATTATGCCTTTGGAGAAGAGGGCCTTAATTATGCTATTGCCATTTTTGTAGTGGTTGCATTAAGTAATCATACATTGGGTCAAACCATAGCAGCAGGTCGCGGTAAGTGGAAAAATGTCTTATCAAACCCTGTCATTCCAGCTGTCGTCCTTGGAATTCTGGTATTTTATTTTCAAATACGTGTTCCAATATGGTTGGATAACACCTTTGAAATTCTTTCGGGGTTAACGATACCCCTAATGTTACTAATGTTAGGGACATCATTAGCCAGTATACCTGTGACTACATTTAAACGATCTGCCTGGTTAGCATTTTTGAGAATTGGTATGGGCATGATGGTAGGTTTTGGTCTATCGGAATTATTTGGTTTTACAGGTGCCGCACGAGGCGCCTTTATTTTGCAATGTTCAATGCCCGTAGCGATATATAACTATGTCTACTCTCAAATGTATGATCGTGCTCCTGAAGATGTTGCCAGCTTTATTGTGGTATCTACAGTGCTTTCAGTAATTACAATTCCAATTTTATTGTCATGGCTGGCAATATAAATAATCTACACATTATCAGGTCCTGATATTTCAGAATCTGATATTAATGAAATGCGTATATGTTCAATAAGATCATTAAAAGAATAACCGAGAGAAGATAATGAAAACTCAGGTAGGTATCATAGGAGCCGGTCCGGCAGGCCTAATCTTGTCGAGGTTGTTGGATCTCAATGGTATTAGTTCAGTCGTAATTGAAAACCAGTCTCGAAGCTATATCGAATCACGTATTCGCGCAGGCGTGCTGGAACACTGCACTATGGATCTTCTAAATATTATAGGTATTGGTGAAAGAATGATGCAGCAAGGAATGCATCACCATGGGGTAGAGTTGCGATTTGAAGGTAATGGGCACCGCATAGATTTTACAGAATTAACTGATCAACAAATTATGGTTTATGGTCAGCAAGAAATAATTAAAGATCTGATTTCAGCACATCTATCAGAAAGTAGACCATTATTATTTGAAGTATCAGATGTAATACCAAAAGAGCTTGAGTCAAAATCTCCAGTTATTCATTTTATTTATAATGGTGAGGCGCAAGTACTTGAGTGCGATATTATTGCGGGATGTGATGGGTATCATGGTATTAGCCGACCATCAATTCCTAATGACATATTAAAAATTCATGAACATAGTTTTCCTTTTGGTTGGTTGGGTATATTGGCCGAAGCTGCCCCTTCATCCGATGAGTTGATCTATGCCTCACATGATAGAGGTTTTGCATTACATAGTATGCGTTCATCTCAATTAGTCAGAAATTATATTCAATGTGCACCAGAAGAAAATATTAACAACTGGTCTGATGACAGGATCTGGTCAGAACTACAGAGTCGTATGGAATTATCTGCTGGATTCAGTCTGAATGAAGGAAAAATAATTGAGAAATCTGTAACACCCATGAGAGGGTTTATTGTCGAACCTATGCAGTATGGAAACCTCTACCTTGCGGGTGATTCTGCACATATTGTACCGCCAACTGGTGCAAAGGGCCTTAATCTTGCGGTGAAGGATGTCCGAATATTGTCCGATGCGCTTAATGAGAAATATGTAAATGGAAACAGTTCTAAATTAAAAGCATACACCACTAACTGTTTAAACCATGTTTGGCGTGCTCAGTATTTTTCTGCATGGATGACTAGGTTACTGCATACATATGAAGATCAAGACAGTTACCAAAGACAATTACAGTTAGCGCAGTTGCGCTATATTACTGAGTCCAGATACGCTGCCACGTCTCTGGCAGAAAATTATGTTGGCAAATATTAAAAATATTAATGCCTACATTAGTAATATAGATCTGAATGGCTAAATTATTATTTAATGTTTGTCATTAATTTTATTATTAGCGAAGATAGAATAAACTATCTCCCGTAAAAATAAGGTCAAAAAATGGATACAACTAATTTTATAAAATCCAGGGCGGCAATTGCCTGGGGTCCAAACGAACCATTAAAAATTGAAGAAATAGATGTGATGCCCCCCAGGAAGGGAGAGGTTCTG
>CAUZRI010000207.1:0-3688 GCA_963582285.1 Gammaproteobacteria bacterium
TAACCTGCGTTTCAGTATTTATGACGAGGATCGATACCAAGGAATACTGGAATCAAATGATACAACAAACCCTTTTGAGGAAGAGCAATTAGTACTTTGCAGTCTCAATAGTCTTACAAATAATTATAATTTTTATCAACATATACTTCGTGCAGGATGGGACATGCTGGTTGTTGATGAGGCTCATCACCTGCAATGGTCTCCGGAACTTGCGAGCAATGAATACATCGCTATTGATAATCTCGCTTCAGTCATCAAAGGCGTATTATTGCTGACAGCAACACCAGAACAATTGGGTAAAGCGGGCCATTACGCCAGATTACGAATACTTGATCCTGATCGTTTTCCCAGTTTTGAATCTTTTATCGATGAAGAAAAAAATTATCTGCCCATCGCCACTGCGGTAGATGTCCTCTTTAAAAGTGATTCTTCGGTTCCGGAAATTCTGAATAAATTGAATAAAATACTGCCATCTGATCTGATGTCAGCCCTGGATAGTTTAGTGTGCGATACCAGTTCTACAGATTCATTACGTAAAGGCATGATCAATCATTTACTGGATTATCATGGAACAGGCAGGGTGCTATTTCGTAATACCAGAGCTGCCGTAACCGGCTTTCCGGAAAGAGAGATACATCCTTATCCATTGCCAACACCTGAAGCGTATCTGAAGATTAACAACACAAGCATTGAAGATAAACAGTGTCATCTCTCTATAGAATTAGCCTATAAGCATTCAACCAATGCTGTCGGTCACTGGACGCAGCATGACCCGCGAATAAACTGGTTGCTAGAAAGACTTGAGACATTATTGCCAGATAAAGTTCTGTTAATAACCTATGACAAGCAAACTGCAATAGACCTGGCGGAGGTACTTAGAATAAAAGCAGGCAAGTATGCGGCACTGTTTCATGAAGATATGACTATCATAGAACGTGATAGGGCAGCAGCCTATTTTTCAGATTTTGACGAAGGTACACAATTATTAATTTGCTCTGAAATCGGAAGCGAAGGTAGAAACTTTCAATTTGCCCATCACCTTGTTCTATTCGATCTACCCATAAACCCGGACATGCTCGAACAACGTATAGGTAGACTGGACAGAATAGGTCAACGACATACCGTACAAATTCATGTGCCATATATTATCGGAACAGCGCAAGAATTTATGTTTATGTGGTATCAGCATGGACTAGCAGCATTTACCAAACCTTGTCAGACTGGCCAACCTGTTTTCAATCAAGTACAAAATGATTTATTTAAAGTAATAGAGTCTAAAAATACAGATAGTCAAGATTTGATAGCCAGAACAAAAGACTTAAACAAATCATTAATTGAGCAGATGGATAAGGGACGTGACCGTCTACTTGAATATAATTCTTGTCGTGTTGACGTTGCTGAGGAATACCTGAAAAATGCACGTGAGTCAGATAAGCACGACATACTTTCTGAATATATGGAAACTATTTTTAACTGTTTTGGTGTGCACTCCGAAGAACACAAAGATCAAAGTTTTATACTGACGCCAACCGATCATATGGTGACCAGTTTCCCTCATTTACCTGAAGAAGGATTAACCATAACTTATTCTAGAAATACAGCCCTGTTACATGAAGACTGGCACTATTTAACCTGGACCCATTCCATGGTTACCGCTGCAATCGATATGGTGCTCAGTTATGAAACAGGCAATGCCGCTATAATCTCATTTAAACACCCTGAATTTACACCAGGTACAGTACTGCTTGAATCACATTACATACTTGAATCATCAAACCAACAGGATTTTGCACTTAGAAATTTGATAGCACCGCAATTAATACGATTACTTATAGATGAAAACGGTTTGCTATATGAGAGTACTCTCGGTCATGATTTTCTTGAGAGCACAAAATCAAGCGTTGATATTAAGACTGCCAAAAAAATAATTTCTATGAAACAAAAATCAATTAAAAACATGATTGAAAAATCTAATCAAAAGGCAGTGGATATTGCGCCAAAGGCAGTAAAGCTATCTCGAAAGAAAACTGAATCAAAATTAACTCTGGAAATAAACAGGTTAATAGAGCTCCGTAAGATTAATCCAAATATCCGCCAGGAAGAAATTGATTTTTATATATCTCAACAAGACAAATGTCGTCAAATTCTAGACACGGCTCAACCAAGACTTGATGCCGTCCGTTTATTGATTTCAACCTGAATATATCGCCAATATTCATCCAGCATGATAGAAATTTATAGTAAATACTAAGTATTAGCAGTTAATTGTAACTTGCTAAAAAATAATAAGTTTTTTTTACAATAAACTGTTATGATGCCGCCGTGCAGACAATATCGGTCAGTGTCTGACATCGTGGCAACCCATTTTGGCTTTCCCCGTATCATTCAAAATTATCCACAGCCTAGACCGTCCCTTGCAGCATGCATTTGGGAGGCAAGGATCGGAGCATTACCATATGTTATTTAATTCATTCGGCCTATCGGACGAGCTGCAACGTGCCGTTCACGATCAAGGCTATACAACATCAACACCCGTGCAGGCACAGTCAATCCCAGCCATCCTTAAAGGTAAGGACGTATTAGCCGGCGCCCAAACAGGAACCGGAAAAACAGCCGGCTTCGCATTACCAATTATCCAATTACTGGAAGATAATCCAGTTCAATCCCATACAAAAAATGTACGATGTTTGATTCTTGTGCCTACCCGTGAGCTGGCAATACAAGTCAGTCAGAGTATAAAAACTTACGGTAAATATACCACCATAAAGTCTACTGAAGTTTACGGTGGTGTAAGTTTTAATACACAAGCCAAGATATTAAAAGATGGTGTGGATATCGTCATTGCAACACCCGGGAGACTGCTCGACCATATCGAGCAAAAAACCCTGAATCTATCTTCAATTGAAATCTTTGTGCTTGATGAAGCAGACAGGATGTTGGATATGGGGTTTATCAGGGACATACGACGTATATCTCAATATATACCCAAAAAACGTCAAACATTGCTATTCTCTGCAACATTTTCCAGTGAAATGAAGAGTCTTGCAAACAGTCTATTGACCAACCCAGAAGAAATTCAAGTAACCCCGGTTAATTCCCTAGCAACAGATGTTGAACACATCGTTCACCCAGTAGACCATTCGAAAAAATTTGAATTGTTGGTCAGTCTGATTGAGGCAAACAACTGGAATCAAATACTCATTTTTATTGGCATGAAACATTCAGCAGAAAGATTGAGTCAAAAATTAAATAAGGCCGGAATTCATACAACGTCAATACATGGTGACAAATCACAGGCGCAACGAACCAAGGCGTTGGATAATTTCAAGAAAAACAAGGTCAGAGCGTTGGTAGGCACAGATGTTGCGTCCAGAGGATTAGATATCCAAGAGTTACCTGTGGTAATTAACTATGAATTACCAAATGAGGCAGAAAATTATATTCACCGTATCGGCAGGACTGGACGTGCTGGAAATACAGGACAGGCAATCTCTCTGGTGGCGTTTGATGAATCAAATTTCCTTAAGGATATTGAACGCTTGCTCAAGCTGGATATAGAAAAAATTATTGTACCTGGATTTGAACCTGATCCGTCGATTACCCACCGACATGTTGCAAAAAAATCCGGCTCTCCTACATCATGGGGAAATCCAGGTAAAAGAAATAGTTCACGCGGAAGAAGTGGAAA
>CAUZRI010000208.1:0-3676 GCA_963582285.1 Gammaproteobacteria bacterium
CCGATGCATGGTACCAACAATCAGATACCCAGGGTCTGAATGGTAATGATGCCTCATATGGTGTGGGAATCAGCATGCCAAATAACTCTGGTTGGCGTGGCGGGCTTCATTACAAACAGATACAAACAAATTTTAACCCAGCACTTGGATTTGTAAACCAATCGAATATAAAAGTCAGCACTGCAGACGTAGGTTATACCTACTACCCTAAAGGTAGCTTCATACAGGAAATTTTCTCAGGAATTGACATACAACGAACCAGCTTTATTAGCGGTGGTTTAGATACACAGGTGACTCTAGGTCGGTTGGTGGAGATTCAATCCAACTCAAGAGATTCCTTCAACATACATTACAGCCAGACCAAGAAAGTTATTTCTATCCCATTTCGAATTTACGAAGACAACAACCGTCTGGTTGTCATCCCACCAGGCACATACTCATTTGGTGAGGCTTCTACAAGTCTATCAACAGGAGGGCAACGTGACCTGTCAGCTGAAGTAACTATTCTTAACGGAGATTTTTATGGTGGCAATCGCACCAATCTCGTAGGTGAAGTCACCTGGCGGCAATCAAAATACTTTACCGTCTCAGCCTCTTATGATTGGAATGATATCAATCTCCCACAGGGAAATTTTATTACTCGCCTTACCAGCCTTACTACTGAAGTAAATTTTTCCCCAACACTTTATTGGATCAATCTTTTGCAGTATGACAATGTATCAGAGGTACTTGGCCTGAATGCCAGATTGGTCTGGATTCCTACTGCAGGTCAGGAAGGTCTAATCGTTTTCAATCATAGCCTTCAAGACAGGGACAAAAACAATTCATTTATTTCCGAATTGAGTGACATCAATGTAAAACTGAGTTATACGTTTCGATTTTAACATTAGATTCAATCACAAATCAGGGAACAACTGTACCTGATACTCCTTATCAATCATATAGTAAACTCAATTATCTCTGCGCTATGAATTTGATGATAAAATAATTTATTCAATTTTGATTATCCAAATAACATCCTGGCATATTCCAGTAATATAATAGAATAATGTGAATAAGAGTAAATGTAGAGCGGACGAATAATGTCAAACAATTTTTTTAAGATTATACAGGCAAATTGGGAACAAGATGGCGATCGGATCATGATGATTCGTAAAGTAGTATTTGTTGAAGAACAAAAAGTTTCACTCGAAGAAGAGATGGATAATCTGGATGAGCTATGCTGGTTTGTGTTAGCTATAGATGACCATGAAAATGCTATTGGAACTGGCCGGCTTTTGCCCACGGGAAAAATAGGAAGATTGGCTGTTATTAAAGATTTTAGAAATCTTGGTGTCGGTAGCAAGCTGTTAAAGTCACTAATCGATATTGCGAAAACGCAATTAATTCCCGACATTTACCTACATGGGCAATCCCATGCAAAAATGTTTTATAATAAACATGGGTTTATTGAAGAAGGTGAAATTTTTGATGAAGCAGGCATTCCACATTTTAAAATGAGACTAAATCGACAATAATAGACTTTTAACCTGTTCGTTTTTAAGTATTATAAATATTATTAATTACTAAATTATGTATGAAGAAAAATTTTTAAATTTGAAGAATATATACTAGCTGAAACAGATGAAGATTTTCTCGTTGATAGTAGTGCAGAAAGCGCGCTCGCATCTTTGAAAATGGTTCAACAGGCAGGTCGTGGTTTACATATTATAAGTCGTGATTTAGATCCGACAATCTACAATACACAAGAATTTGTTGATTCAGTTAAAAAAATGCTACTTAAAAGTAAAAACAACCGTGTGCAAATCCTTGTTAGTGATCCCGGAAAAATTGTAAAAAGAGGTCATCGCCTTATTGATCTTTCAATGATGCTCACCAGTTTTATTGAAATAAAAGTCCTCGGCAAAGAGCATGAATCATTTAACGAATCATTGTTTGTCGCGGATCAAGCGGGATACATATATCGAAAAAACCCAGAAAGATACGAAGGGAAATTAAACTTTAATGACAAACGAGCCTCTAGACTATTAATACATGAGTTTAATAATCTCTTGGGAAGATCATGCACGGATCCAAATCTAAAACGCGCACTATTATGACAAAATTTTTTTATCATTATTATTTTTAATACTATTCTTACCTGTGCATGGCCAGCAACAGATGAAGATGGAAGTCATCCCATTAAGTAATAATACCCCGGAAAATGTAATTGAAGTTATTCGTCCATTACTTGTACCCGGCGGTTCGATATCTGGCATGAAGAATCAACTTATTATTAAATCAACACCTCAAAATTTGAATGAAATTAAAAATATCCTCAGCGCAATAGATAGACCTTTACGACGCCTTAATATCATAGTAACGCAAGATTTAAATGTTGTAAGTAATGAGCAGGACCAAACTGTAACCACAAGTGTTCGATCGGGAAATGTCAATCTTTCCAACAGGGCATCAGTCATAAATAAAGGGTTAGTTATCTCAGGATCTGACAGTAATGGAAATATTGTTGATTACAGGATAAATAATAATCGCTCCAGCTCTGACAGCAGTAATACCTATACTGTACAGACAATGGAAAGCGAACCGGCGTTCATCCAATCTGGGTTTTCAGTCCCCATCTCAACCCCGAATACGATCATAACTCGAAATGGTGTAATAGTGCAGGACACCATAGAGTACAGAGATGCCACATCGGGATTTTATGTATTACCAAGAATTAATGGAAATAGACTGATGCTGATGGTCGCACCACAATTAACCAGCGTAAATCCTGGCAAAATACCAACATTTAACATACAAAATGTACAAACAACGGTTACCGGCCAACTAGGTGAATGGATTGAAATCGGTGGTATTGGACAATCATCACAGGAAAATAGCCAATCTATCCTCTCTGGCAATATGAGTAATGTTCAGGAAACGCGAACAGTACTCATAAAAGTTGAAGAAATCCGGTAAACTACTCACCTAAACAATTCGTTTTTCACTGCATAGGTTCAGGACAACTATTTAATGTTTGTGGTTCGCGGAGGATCCGCCCTTTCTAATTTTCGACTAGAAAAAAAACTCGCCTCCCTAAAAGGGATCTGTTCGAAGATTAAATCTGTTACATCTGTCTATGTATATCTGGTGGATATAGCTTCAGAGCTTAATGAGCGTGAAACTAAAATAATTAAAGTTCTGGTCCATGCCAATCATGAAAAAACCCTGCCCAATGATACCTTAACTGATTTTATCGTTATTCCAAGACCCGGGACAATTTCTCCATGGTCCAGCAAGGCTACAGATATTTTTCATCATTGTGGGTTAGTAAATGTCAAACGTGTGGAACGCGGTGTTTTATGGAGTATTAAATTTGAATCATCATACCAAGCTGATGTTGAATCATTATCAAGATTAAAATTACAAATTCATGACCGCATGACCCAGATTGTCATTGATGATATATCTCTTGCAATCAATCTCTTTCAATCCAGCGCACCCAGACCGCTGCAACATATAGATATAATTGGTACTGGTAAGCAAGCATTAATCGACGCCAATATCAAAATGGGACTCGCTTTGGTAGGCGATGAGATCGATTATTTATGTGATAGCTTTAACAAGCTAAAACGTAATCCTACAGATGTAGAGTTAATGATGTTCGCCCAGGCTAACTCAGAGCATTGCCGACACA
>CAUZRI010000209.1:0-3651 GCA_963582285.1 Gammaproteobacteria bacterium
ACCTTCACGTTCCGCATGGAAAACACTGCGTTCGACCTCAATAGCCTTACCCTCACCCATCGAAATATTAATCACCTTTTCTACCTCAGTTTAATTAATTCTGGGGACAGTTTACTCATTTATTCTGGCTTTTGGCCCCGGAATTTTGGGTTAAATAGGTATATTGTCCCCTAAAATCCATAGTTAGAAAATAACTTTCAACATACCTTGAAGAGCCTTATCGTGAACCCCATCAATCCCAAATTTATTACGCCAATAATGATATTCAATACCCATATAAACACTGCCGGAATGCCCAACTAGATGACCCACATCAAATAATAATTGAGGTTGCGCTAATATATAGGATTTCCCGCCGGAGCTATCAGCACTCACTAAATCGATAAAACCGTCAAACTTGAATTTCAATCTCCCTATTTCAAAGGGAATGCTCCATGAAGGCGTTATTTGTATACCAGTAGTACTAATTTTATCTTGCTTTCTGGCGAGGACATTCAAGTTTAAAAATCCAGAATTAGGCAGCTTAAAAGCCGTGCCCATTCCCAGCAGATAGGCTTTGAACGCATCTCCTTCAGGTTCTGTACTGGCATTGATACCTCCCACTAGAAAAAAGTCCCTGAAAACACCAAACGATAAATCCTTATTCGACAATCTGCCTAAACTTAAACGAGGGTACCATTCTCCATAAACCTCCATTCCGATATCATCACGTTGAATAAATTCAATGAACATGAAGTTGTCACCATAACGCCAGCCATTTGCATGAAGAATCCTGAGCGTACTCCGATAATTCGAGCCCAATTTAAACCCACTGCCATGAGCCAATTGAATATCATTTACAGTCCATTCCAACATTCCACCAGCGTGGGTGCTTGTCGTAGCGCTAATTAAGATAATGAAGATGGCGTGCTTGATCTTGTCTAGAATCATTTAGAAAAGAGTACAATTATTAGGGGGTTAGAATCACAAAATATAGCAAAAACGAGAATAAATCTCCAAAAAAATAAAAAATGAACAGAGCGAAGCGAAATGGATTCAGGCCTTGCTGTTGCTCCTCAGCGAGGACAACCAATAGTTATAATTAAAGGCTAAGGACTGAGCCCTTACACCTGGGTGTAGTAGTTGAACCTTAGCACTACTGAGCTGGAAACTCTGACCTGACTAGTTGACGTTCGCCCGTCAAAGGCGTAAAAATGATTTCAGGTCACAATGACTGGTATGCAATCTATTCATTTGCCAATTAACTTCATCTAGGCACAATTATTTATTATGAAACCTGAAATTATTTTAAAAAGTGGGCGCGTCATTGATCCAGCCCAGGGCTTAAACAAGATCGCAGATGTCGCCATCGCTGATGGAAAGATACTTTCTGTTGGCGAGGTAGAAGACACAGGTAGTGCAGAAATAATTGAAGTTAGTGATTTTATTGTTACTCCTGGCCTGGTCGATATACATGTGCATGCTTATGGAAGTCTCGGGTTTTCCCATCCAGACACTATCGGAATAGACCAGGGTGTAACTAGCTATGTTGAGGCAGGTGGCCCTGGACCGGATACTTTTAAAGAATACAAAGCAGTAATGGATGGTGCCACGGTTGCTGATCTTTATTGCATGCTCTGGTTCAGGCCTATCGGTCTTGTAGGCGTTGGTCATATCGAAGGTGATATTCGTAGTTTGATGACCTGGGACCTGCCGCGCTGGATGGATCTAATAGCGGAAAACCGTGATGAGATAAAGTATCTGAAGATGGGTGCCTTTGGTGATTATGGGGCGGGCCCACTAAAACTTGGCAAGGGACTGGCAGAGACTGTTGGATTACCAACTTATACACATATTGGCGATTTCCAGGTAACACCAAAACGCGTTACCACGCTCGATGCTTTCGATCTAGCCGACGCTAACGATGTCATCACTCATATTTATCATAAAAACCTCGGTTCAATCCTGGATGATGATGGCAAAGTGATTCCACAAGTAATCGCAGCAAAGCAGCGCGGTGTATTATTTGATATTAGCTTTGGCTCATTTAATTTCGCCTGGGACGTAGCTGAACGGGCCCTGCTCCAGGATATTACACCCAATTTTATTAGCTCCGATCTGCAACAGTTCAACACACTTGGGCCAACGTATTCCTTGACTCATGTCATGTCCTGTTTTTTGCCGCTCGGGTTTACTCTTGAAGAAATCATAAGCAAGGTAACCATTGCACCGGCGAGGGCGCTCTGTATTGAAGATAAAGCAGGTTCTCTAAAAGTAGGGATGCCTGCAGATATCACTGTACTCAATATTGAAGAGGGTGAATTTGAATTTGATGATTGTTTTGAAGATACTCGGAAGAGTGACAAAAGAATTGTACCAATTATGGCTTTTAAACATGGTGTGCGTTACGACAGTAATCTCGCATCTTCACAGGAAGAACGGAACTGGATCATGGAGATCTCCGAGGACGCTCCGCCTAAAACAGCAGCTGGGATGAGCAAAATTGAAAAGACTTTTCTTAAATCATTGGCTGATTCATTGGAGCCGGATCAATGGAGTCATGAAGACATTAACCTGAAAGCGGCAACGGCTGTACAAAAACGCGTATACGAAGTACAAGGAGCCAATGGTCTGCCCCTCGGCGATGCGCTAAAGTCTGTTTACAGGTGTTTTCTCGAAGAACCGTTCACCTACCAGATAGGGTTGTTTCTGACCCGCATGGACAGGTCGTTTACTCTGGATCGACTTCGTCAGGTCGCTGGAGAATGACGATAGATAAAGACTGGCTAGTACTAGAGGACATTAATACGCAAACATTGGGGTTTCCAGCGACAGCAATGCTTGATGATGAGTACATCGTCATATTTAAAAATAAAGCAAGATTTCATGCTGTACAACGTCGATGTCCCCACAAAGGTGCTGATCTTTCAATAGCAGGATCAGTAACTGAAGTCGATAATCAAACCGTAATTCGTTGTGCATTGCATGATGTTGTATTCCGTGTCAGTGATGGGAAATCGATAAATTTTCCCGGCGCAGATGCAACAGTGTATGAAATCGAAGAAGACGGTAATCAACTTAAAGTTAGAAAAGCGGCAAACTAATTTCCTAAAGGTTTAAAAAAATAAATCTATAAGATCATTACTCGTTATCCCAGGTAGTAAATGAACCGAGTTTCAAACACAATAAAACTGCCGTTAACAACATAGCTATTATCGCGTAGATCTCCATGTGGTAATTACCAAAAACATCATACGAATATCCCAGGATCAACGGGCCGACACTGGTTCCGACCATAAAGGCCACAAAAAGGTATTCATAAATTCACCGAAATGTTTGAGACCGAAATACCGACTAGCGAGATAGGCTTGATTCCCTCGGCAGGAAACTGCGCTCATCAACGAGGCCATGACTTTACATGGGCAAAACTCAAGATTTAAACTCTACAAAAATTTCGCGATAGGCGCTCTTACCAACGTTGGTGGCGCTGTGAGTGGCAGGGACTCTGATAGGCGTGTTTGGCACCGTCAACTCGCCGTCGGCCAATTGAAATCCTTAGTTCATAAGTTTGGCAAAATGATTTAAAAATTAAAAGTCCGGGATCAAGTCTCACATTTAATATTCAGGTGCGTGGACGGGGTCAGTTCTCACCTTGAACAATAGGTGTGCATT
>CAUZRI010000210.1:0-3643 GCA_963582285.1 Gammaproteobacteria bacterium
CTCATTTGATGGGCACGCAGTTAACTGGGAAAACTCTTGGCATTGTCGGAATGGGTCGCATCGGGCAGGCAATGGCCGAAAAAGCGCATTTTGGGTTCGGTATGCGCATCCTTTATCACAATCGTAAAGCCATTCCCGAATCCAAAGAAAGGCTTTTACAGGCTGAGTATTGTAATGAGCTGACCTGGTTATTGAGTAAGGCGGATTTTGTTGCAGTGCATTGTCCCAGCAGTCCTCTGACACGGCATATGATTAATGCTAAAACCCTGGCTTACATGCGCCCGAATGCCTTTCTTATTAATACCTCAAGGGGTGATGTTATAGATGAGAATGCTCTGATTAAAACTTTGAAAAAAGGCCTGATAGCTGGAGCTGGGTTGGATGTGTATGAACATGAGCCAGAGGTGCCTGAGGAACTTGTTGCTATGGAAAATGTGGTGCTTCTGCCGCACCTGGGCAGTGCAACGGAAGAAACTCGCGTTGCCATGGGTATGCGTGTGCTGGGGAATTTGCATGCATTTTTCAACGGTGAAGATCCGCCTGACATGTTATAGACGGTTAGTTGTGAATCCTTCTGTAATTAGGTACAGGCATCTTTATTAAGATTGCCTCAGGTGTGGTTTACATTCGGAATCCGCTCGAGGAAAAGAGTAATAAGCTGAGACTTTTTATGACACTTCATGCATCGCCATCATGCCCATGGGGTTTTGTTATCCAGGGAAAGGGAAGTCCGGTGACCTGGCTCCGAGACCGGAATGCGCACCTCTTTGGCATGAACGCCTTCTGCAAAGTTTACCGGATATTAAATTGACCCTTTTAATTGGCAGTTATACCCAGAATTATTACCTGGACAAAACGCATAGCACGTTGACAGCAAGAGTGGCCGCCTGGCAGGACTACATGCCCACTTACTTGCCTCTTGTCCATCCATCACCCCGAAATACCCACTGGTTACAAAAAAAACCCTGGTTCCAGGCAGAATTGATACCTGCACTTCGTGACAGTATAAAAATATATATAAATCAGTTAGTTGAAATTAGTCTTAGGTCAAAAAAAGGCCCTTGTATGTCAGCTATTGCTCCCTTACCTGCGTTTTAACTACTTAAGAGCAATTTAAGACAACCTTCGAATTAAAAATGAAATAAATAAAGTACAAAATAAGGGTTCTAATTTTTAAAGAGAGGGAAGTGCTAATAAAAAACTTGAAAATATTCAAGATGAAGAAACCCATACCCATGCCAATGAATTATCTTCCGGATTAGTACGATGCTCTAACTGCAATAAGCTTGTTAATCTTTTTGGTGAAAAAAAATGTCTATCTTTGTAAGAAATGTCGGAGTTCTGTATAAATCAGGCCGCAATGAAAGCCGCATCTACATTAGAGTATATCCATTTCGTCGTCACTTGTCGGTGAGGTAATCAATCTTCCTGTGATTCGAGATATTTGTCGTAACCGGCTGTTTCTGGCTCGCAGTTCCATTCCATTATTTCTGCGTCAATACGATGGAAGCTGTACCTTACAATGAGGTCGTTGGAATAATTGACAGGATCGTTATGCCTTATAATCACTTTAAGTTCGTCTCCATTTACAATAAAGCGTTCTTCCGTGCGCATCTGGACCGATTGCGGCAGGCCCGGGACTCCTAAAGTATCGAGCACTCCATCCTCTTGCCCTGCAGTGTCAATCACAAGGATCTCGGCTTCAAATCGGCCGACAGAACGTCCAAGATGGGGATAATCGCTGACAGTGTATGGCGCGTTTTCCACCGTCAGTGATGCATCAAGCGGGACGCGCCGTTTCACGTCCATAAATTCATAATTAATTTCAACGTAGTCTTCATGCAGCCGGATTTCAAAAGGTGGTGAGGGAGTGTGTAAAGTATTGGTAAAGCTGACTGGGATACAGTAATTATCCCCATCATCGGTTATTACATCGTAATTTTCTAAAGTTTCCTGTCCGGCAGGGGTAAGATAAAGGTTCTCGGGTGTTTCTGATCCTGTTAAAAACCATACACCATCCAGTGTCGACTGCTCAGCAGCAGAAACTATTGGAATTAGAAAAGGTATGAATGCAAATCCAACCAAATATTTGACCAGGAGAGCCTTATTTTTATAGAAATTCAGCGGATAACTCATTGTGTACCATTCGCTTCCGGGCAGTTAAATTCAGTGGAGTTGACTACCGCCTGGCGAAACTCACGAAAACCACAGTCCCTAAAAGTTGATCCGTCGGCAAGTTTTGCCCGAACAAAATAACCGACGTGATTAAGGCGATAACTGGGCCAGACGGACAAGGTAATCTGATCCCCAGCCTTAATCTGGTCTATGTCTACTTTTCTTCTGATAAGTGAATTGCGGTCAGACCATTCGATCAGCCACTCTATAGACTTCCCATCCTCTTCTCGTACTTCAAGCGTAAACCGCGAATGGGGGTTCTTGATCTCAACAGAAAGCACAGTACCGTATATTTCCAATACGGAATTCCTGTCGAAATTAGCAACGACGGAATGATGCCCTACTGTGGATTCGGTAAACAGTAAGAAAAATCCATGAAGTAGCAAAACAAAAAGCTTGTTACTTAAAATATTATGCTTTGATCTCAAGAAAATCATAGTTATTTCATTCCTGCAGTATTGTGAATGCAGCTTGGATACAACCTTCGATTATTTTAGCTAAAATATTCAAAAAATACTTTATTTAGACTATTATTTTCCCCTTTATTGCGTTTCATAATCAAGATTGGTAACTGGGAACGAGGAAAATGGTTGGTGACCAAAAAGCACTTTTAAATTAAGGAGCTATACAGGACCAGTTAGCACTATCAAGTAAATCACCTGAACCATCGTATTCTGAAGCTGCTGGATGAGTACATAAGGGTCGGGTTAATCCTGAATTAGGATTACTTGCCATAATTTCAACGGGTGCAATATCTTCTTCTCGCCATTGCTCAAGGGCGGTAATGGAATCAAAGTCATAGGGACCATCTCCACCTCTGCAATGCCCCATGCCTGGCACCATAAACAAACGCATCCAATCATCTTGCTCTGGTCCCATTTCTTCCAGCACGCTGTCATAATAATATAGTGTGTTAACCGGGGTGATAGTGGTATCACCCCAGCCAGCATAAAGTAGCAACTTGGCACCATGAGCTTCAAATGCTCTCAAATCAGGATTTGCTGAATCCACAAAGCCGGTAACTGCATCAATAATTGGCAAATCTCGATCTAGTTCAAACTCATTCAAATCATAGTCGGGATTCTGAAATCCCAGTATGCGGATAGAATCAGCATGGTTTCTGACCGTAGAATTAGCAATGGAAACGGCTGAAGCGTCAAGTCGGTTACCCAAAGCCTGTCCTGAGAATATTAACTCCCCAGTGCTATACCTAAGACCACCGTAGTATTCCTCCACCATTTCAAGTTGTGGCGGAGTAAGGCAACTCTGGCTGTCTTGTCCAGCATCACATTGCAAACTGGAGAAGTCGAAAGCACATTGCAGAGGATTATTGAGAAAGCCCTCTTCCAGTACATCACATTGCGACATTACGGCTTCAGTGACCATAGCAGCAGTGGTGGCAGGTATAACTTTGTCAGGATTACGTGCAAGATTAATTCCGCGATATGTGCCGGCTGTTTGCATGTGA
>CAUZRI010000211.1:0-3639 GCA_963582285.1 Gammaproteobacteria bacterium
TGCATTCAATGGGGCGCGCCAGTTGTTGAATTCTTGCTCAAATAAATTGGCAGAGCACTCGATTGTTTGTTGTCGCATAAAATTTAATATTGCTTGTTGCTTTACGGCGCGCGACAGTAAATTTATATCAATTTGTTCCCCCTTTTCTGTTAGCTGCCAGATTTGTTGAAGCTGGTGTTCTGCCTTTTTTCCTTTTCTTAGTAATGCAGGTAACGTGGCAAATATTAGTTCACCCAACGGGTAGTGATAATAATTACTTGCCCAATGAAGAAGCTTGACGTGTTCAGCATCGAATAGAGGTTCATTATCAATGACATTAATAATGGGCTTTAATTTTTTTGGATTGACATCGCTCTTATTTGAAATGCCAGTTACTATTCCCACTTTTTGATTATTTTTTCCAAACGGAACCATAACCCGTACGCCGACAACTGACTGTTCTTTGGTCAATGATTTGTCTGCCAGATAATCAAAATGATGACGAACTGGTACAGGTAATGAAATATGCAAAATTAAGGGGGACTTATTACTCATTCATTTAATGCAGTCGGTGTTATCAGGTTGGAGAGGCAGATTATACATTCAACCTAAGTTAGGGGTTAGGTGTGAAAATTTCGATAAGTATGTCTACTACATTGTATATTAATTGCACAAATCAAAATGGTTGGGCTGGTGATACTGTCTCACCTTCGTTGTTGTTGAACGGGTTTACAGGTACTTCATCCATTATTTTAGTTGGCGTCATTTCAGATCGAAATACCTCAAAGATTGCATTTGGGTTATCGGCGCTTGCCAGCATTCCTGTTGCCGGATCGATGCGAACTGAAGCGAGCCCTGGCGGTTGTACAACATTTGATTCCTGGATATCTGGTAGAACAACCTTCATATAATCTATCCACATAGGTAAAGCAGCCACGCCTCCAACTTCATTGCGTCCCAATTCCCGAAAGTCATCGAATCCGACCCAGGAGACCGCGACAATATGAGGACTAAAGCCAAAGAACCAGGCATCATGCTGGTCATTTGTGGTGCCGGTCTTACCTGATAAGTCTTTACGATTTAATATTAGTGCTCGTCTACCTGTCCCTCGTCGAATTACATCCCTGGTTATTGAGTTCATAATCCATATGTTTTTTGGATCAACTACCCTTGGTGCATATCGCTGAAGCGGGACCTTTTCAATGTTTTCATCCGTGAGAATAGTGATCTCTTCAATATTAGTTTCGTTTTTTACCAATAGATTATCATTGTCGTTATCGAAAGATATCTCTTTCTCTTCATCTGCTACACATTTTTCGCAAACAATAATCGGGTCAGCCTGAAAAATATTAATACCATTGTCATCGTCAATTCGTTCTATAAAATATGGCTCTACCTGAAATCCGCCATTAGCGAAGACGGTATAGCCTGTAGCCATTTCCCAGGGAGACAAATCACCACTGCCTAGGGCAAGGGACAAACTATGCGGCAGTGCATTTGTGTCAAAGCCAAATTTGGCGATGTGATTCATTGCAGTACTTATGCCGACTGCATCCAATAAGCGTATGGATACTATATTTCTCGAAGCGATCAATGCTTCTCTTATTCTTGTCGGTCCGAAATATTTTCCGCTGTAATTTTCTGGGCGCCACGCATCTTCTATACCAGGAAACTCCCGAACGAGTGGGGCGTCATTAATAATACTTGCCGCAGTAAACCCAGATTCAAGCGCAGCAGAGTATATAAATGGCTTGAAACCTGAGCCAGGTTGTCGTTTGGCCTGGGTGGCTCGATTGAAGTTACTTCGATAGAAATCAAACCCTCCTGTCAATGCCAGGGTTTCACCGTTTCTTGGATTAAGGGACACAATTGCCCCTTCAACTTTAGGTAATTGGGACAAGCGCCACTGACCTAACTCATCTTCTGCAATCCTGACAATATCACCTGGTGTAACTATATCTGCGGCAGCTACAGGTTCTGGTCCGCGAGAATTTTCATTGATATATTTTCTGGCCCAATTTAAACCATCCCAGCCAACATCAACCAGACCAATTCCACTGAGGTAGGCTGTGATGGATTGTTCTCTGACATCAGTTATTAATGCGGGGTACAGATTTGAAATGACAGGAAATGTTACTAATAATTTCTTATGATCATCATTGATTTTATTTGATTCAAGATCTACATGACTTTCGGGGCCACGATACCCATGCCTGGTATCGTAATTCAACACGGCTGAACGTAATGCATGATTAGACGCGACCTGATTTTTGTCTCGTATGGTAGTGTAAACCTTGTAACCCAGTATCGTGGCATCATCACCATAATCATCTACCATTTGTCTTCGAACCATCTCTGCAATGAATGGTGCATCCAAATCTATAGTCGGTCGATGTAGACTGGCTGTTGCTGGCGCGTTATTCCCTGCATTGTATTCGTCCTGATTGATAAATCCTTCATCTAGCATACGACCCAAGACATAACTTCTTCGGCCCATTGCTCGTTCGCTGTTTGTTACAGGATTGGTGTATGAGGGCGCCGGAAGAAGCCCCGCCAGAGTTGCGAGTTGTGGTAATGTTAATTCACTGACAGATACACCGTAATAAACTCGAGCGGCAGCACCAACACCGTACGCACGATGGCCGAAGAAATTATCATTTAGATAAAGCTCGAGGATCTCGTCTTTAGTTAATTCCTGTTCAATCTTAAGTGACAGATATATCTCATTTAATTTTCGCAGGTATTTTTTCTCTCTGGTTAAGAAAAAATTTCTCGCCACTTGCATGGTAATGGTGCTACCACCGATAGATTTTTCTCCTGTTTTTATCAGATTGATTACAGCCCTGAGGATGCCTTGCCAATCTACACCTGGATGCACATAAAACCGGTCGTCTTCTGCAGCAATGAATGCATGGATCAATTGTTTAGGGGTATTTTCAATTTTGACTGGAATTCTTTTCTTTTCACCAAACTCTGCGATTAATGACCTATCATGAGAATAAACTCTGAGAGGTATATGCATTTGAACATCTTTGAGCGTCTCGATATTTGGTAAATTTGGTATTATGACTATTGAGACCACAACTAATGTGATGAGCCCAAATAGGGACAATATACCAAGTAATTTTAAGGCTAACCTCAACATGTTGTGTAGTGTAATTCAAAAACAACCATATGTTATGCTTTTAGGAGAAAAATTCTTTTTTTGATGTTTATTTGTCAATATTAATAAAAAGGGTTTGTTTTTAAAATTATGTTGACTATAGTTACATTTGGAAAATAAAAGTTCATTATACGATATAGAGATAACTTACGACATTAAAAGGAAAAACTTGTGTTTCCATTTAAGAAAAAATCATTACCACTACTTGGAATAGATATCAGTGCTACGGCAATTAAACTGCTCGAACTAACCCGTAGCGGTAATACTTATCGTGTAGAAAGCTACGCTGCAGAAGCATTACCCGCAAATTCAGTCGTAGATAAGAATATAGCTGAAATTGAACCAGTAGGCGAGGTGATTGCGAGAGCCGTAAAAAAATCCGGGACTAAAGTTAAGAATGCGGCTGCTGCTGTGGCTGGTTCGTCGGTCATTACCAAGATAATTGAGATGCAGCCAACATAGATGTGGCCGGGTATCCCGGTCACATCTTTTTTTTA
>CAUZRI010000212.1:0-3620 GCA_963582285.1 Gammaproteobacteria bacterium
TGTCTCCTATTTCCCTATATAACATTTTCTTCTGGATGAGGTGTAGTGAGATACCAAACCTCGTACCCTTGTTAAAACGGTATAAGTCATGAAGTTATAATAGCTCCAGACATGTAAACGCTAACTGGTTTGAAAAGTTTTTTTTAGCACAACACAATATTGAACACCATTTAGCTCATCACCTATATCCGCAGGTTCCGTTTTATAATTTACCTAAATTACATAAAATTTTAATGCACAAACCACTTTACAGAGAAAAAGCGCACATTACAGATGGATATTTGAAAGGCTTTGTTAAGGAGATTACATTATAGACTCAATGAATACAGTGGCATGAAACAACTATTTTTCTACCGGATAATCCTGTTAAGCTATTAGCTCAATATACCTGTGATGTTCCTTTCGATACGCTGCCTCCTGTCCGATAAATTCCTTTACCTGTTCAGACAGAATGGGAGCTGAAATTTTTCCATGATAATGTTTTATAAAATTAATATAAAATCGTTCTCTATGAGGAAACGTTGTTGGCATTATACCCATCCAGTTGAATTTTAATGGATACCTGCCAAACCAGAATCATTCAGTGTTCTGTTTTCAGCTTAATTGAGGGTCTCGTGATTTAATTGTTGCTATAAAATATATATAGTGGAGCTAGTATACATTAACAAAAATAGAATTTAATTATAAGTTCTCAAGACTATTTAATATATTATCAATATCAGAATCAAATAATTATTAATATTGAAATTTATTATGAAGACAAGTTGGTTTAATTACTGGATAACGGATCCTTTTTGGGGATGTCTTGACTATTTAACATTTCAAACACTTAGTTGTTTTAGTTTGGAAAATGTATCTAATTTTGGCGCATATATTGGAATTCTGGCAAAAAAACGATTTAAAAAAGCAAATGAAGATACGCAGGCAAATTTAAGATATTTATTCCCTGATTTATCAGACGAGGAACGAAATAACATTGGGAATAAAATGTGGAGAAATATTGCCAGGACATTAACCGAGATGTCTGTCCTGGACAAATTTAATTTATCAGAAAATATTCAACAAAAAAACTTACATATATTTGAGAAGTTGGATAAAAAGAAACCAGTAATATTTTTGGGCCCTCATCTGGGTAATTGGGAATTATTGGCAATATCCATAATAGAACAAGGTTTCAAGTTTAATGTTATATATGAAAAAGTGCCCAATCGATTTCAAAGAAAATTACTAACAAAGTTGAGAAAAAGAGTGGGGTATGAATTAATTTCTCCAGACTATTCAGGAACACGAAAAATATTTAAAGCACTGTCGTCTGGTCAAAGTATAGGCATGGCCACGGATGAATTTAAGGGGGAAAGAATTATTGCACCGGTATTTTATGGTCAATTATCTGATAAATGTAATTTAGTTTACGCTGTGGGTCTGGCGAGGCGATTCTCTACACCGATAGTATACGTATATTGCAAGCGTGAAGCTGGTGTGAATTTTACAATTGAATATGCGGAACCAATTCATTTAGATAGTCAGCAATATATTGGCAAAACAGATTCCGACATCGCCCAGATCATAAATCAGAAATGTAAAAAATGGATATTAGATTACCCAGACCAGTGGTATATGCTTCATCGTGCCAGGCTGGATAATGGGTAAAGCGAAAATTTTTTGAGACCTATATTGGCAAAAATAAGGTGACAGTTAACTTAATTGTAATGTGTAATTAAAGCATAAATAATTAAGTTAACTGTCACCTTATTTTCCTACTGAGATTGATTATAAGTTGTCAATAACTCACTGGATTTTTTTCTACTCCGTGTTGAAGGTCGGTGTCGGTGTCTGTGCTGGCAAACCTGCAAGATAGGCAGTGATGTTCACGAAATCTTCATTCGTCAAGTTGGCAACGACGGGTTTCATCAAGCTTGCCATGGTGCCATTGCGCGTGCCTGCCTGGTAGTTAAAAAGCTGCCTGGCAATGTAGCTCGGAGAGCGGGCTGCAATACTTGGAATAGTCCCGACTCCGTGTAGATCCGGCCCGTGACAAATGGCGCAAGCTATGGTCTTACCGTTGTCACCGGTGGTGACAATGCTTTTACCCTTTGCAACCGAATCAACAGGCGCATAGGCGATGAAGCCGGAACGAGGACTGCGCATCTTCTCGGCATACTCCACATTCTCCGGCGTTTCAATGACACGCATACCAATCGGTTCCATGCCGGCGTTGGCACCTTCTATAGGGAGCCACACTCCGCCAACATTGTACATCAACGGAATCTGCTCAGTTTCTTTCACCTTAATCCACGGCGTCCACTTCATCGAAGCGTAATATTCGGCTACCACTTCTATTTCCTCCTGCGTCATGGCCTTTGCAAAGTTGTTCATACTAATGGCGTTACCCTTGCGAGGATCAGCATTCACTCGAAGTCCATTCTTCATGTCCATTAACGTCATGATGGTATATTCACGAGTCTGACTCGCCGGTGGTGCGTTCTCCGGACGACCCTTACCATTTGGAAGGTGGCATAGCGAACACGCAACGATACCGCGTTCACTATCACCCTCAGCGACAATATTCGGCATAGTTGGATGGTCCTCGGGAAACCAGTCAGCCGGTGCGACACGTTTCCTTGGATCACTGGTAAGGCGGCCCCGAATCTTACTCGCGGTAAACGAGAGTGACGAGCCAGGGAGAGTCAGCAATGTCCCGTCATCCGCCGCGCGGGCCGGGCGTGGGGACGATGGAATCGCATAAGCCCATGCCGGATAGTTCGCACTGGTTGGCGCCTGAGGCGCCGCTCCGTTTTGTGCTTGCAACACACTCGTCATACCCAGCATGCTACCAATAAATAATGTAAGCCCAATAATTTTCTTCATATCAGAATCCTCCAATGTAATTCCCTAGAACAGGAATCGTTTAATTTAAATCACGACGATCCTATTTTTGCTCCATGTAATAATAACGAATATGATGCCAGTCTATCCAGACAAACTACTCAAATCAATCAACACTGACCTTTTGATTTTGAATTCTTGGCAATTGAGCGATTCATACCAGACTATGGGGTATCAATGAACTTTCTGTGGGATGTACTAAAAAGAAAAGTTTCCGATCCGGATAGGACTCGCCTGGGATCGGAACCGCCGTGGAATGCCAAGTCGGTAGTCGCGGCAGGACTTACTTCTGTTGCCGGGATTATTGCATGGATAAATGACTATTCCCCAGCCTTGCTTTTATTTGGGGGAAGTTATCTGGGTGGATTCTTTCTTGGCTGGATCTTTCGGCGTTTTGTAAAGACGGCTGTTATTATTACCGGGAGCATCATTGTACTCCTGGGTGGACTAAAAAGTAGCGGATGGATCACACTGGATTGGGTAGGTATTGAATCCGCAATCAACCATAGTCTCTCATCATTTCAAACGGGAGCGGAGGGTTTAAAACATATCCTCATGGGATACTTACCTTCTGCAGGCTCAGGCTCTGCGGGAATCTTTTTTGGATTCAAGAAGAAGTAATCATTGTTACTCTGTCCCTGAGCGGCCAATAATTTCAAGACCTGACCCTAATTTCCCCACGCAATTTGTAACCATAATCTTTTAACTAAAAATTTAGTAATAGTCTTGAGTAG
>CAUZRI010000213.1:0-3613 GCA_963582285.1 Gammaproteobacteria bacterium
ATGGCTATCAGCGGATTTTAGGTGGTTTCGATGAGGCCTATCTCATGCAACTGAAACTTGAACGGGGGATGGTCTCGCCTTGAGATTGAATACCCTGAAAGACCAGAATCATGCATAAAACAGAAGGATTTATCGAATAAAACACGTAATTTTTGTTAATAATTGACTCTCTGAATCGATAGCAATCATTCGTTAATCCCGACTCAATCCATTGTTGATTTTTCACAACAAAGGTTCAATTGATTAATAGGGATAAATGACAGTTTTAATTGACCTATATCAGTTATTTTGGTATTTTGTGCGTACACAAGGATCTTACTAATATTTAGTATCTTTTTTGATACACAAAATTAATAACATATTTTTACCAACTGAATTAAAAATTACACTCTTTGGGGGAGTCAAAATGCCAAACACTTTTCATAACAAATCAATGCGATTTATTTTCCTTTCGGTTATCTCCACTATCTTTTTTACACCCGCTGTCTCGGCACAGCAACTAGAAGAAATCGTGGTCACAGCCCAACGCCGGGAACAGTCGCTGCAAGAGGTGCCTATCTCCATCCATGCCATCACTGGTCTGGAACTACAAAAGCAAGGATTTCGTACCATGGAAGACCTCGGTCAGTTCTCTCCTTCGGTGGAAATGAATGAATCACTACATGAATGGTCAGTTACCATTCGCGGCATGGGCAACGACGTTGCCGCCATGGCCGTAGAACAATCTGCGCCCATATTCGTTGACGGTGTCCACATGGGCCGTCCATCTATGATCAAAGGTGCCTTCATGGACGTGGAACGGGTTGAAGTTTTAACAGGCCCACAGCCAGTCTATTTTGGCCAGAACGCCACCGCCGGGGCCTTTAGTATCACCACCAAAAAACCCACCGCTGAGTGGGAGGGTGATGCCACGGCCGAATTCGGTAATTTCGGCCGTATCAACTTTGAAGGCGGGATAGGTGGACCAATATCAGATACCTTAGGGATCCGTATCGCCGGTCAATGGGATACTACAGGGGGTCACCTTACGGATTACTATACCGGTAATACATTCCCTAACCGCACAGATTCCGGCGCACGAGTAACCTTTGCCTGGAAACCGACGGAAAACTTTGAGGGTCTGGCAAAGATAGAATATGCGAGACGACGCTCAGATGGCGATACCAATACCGTGTGCCTCAGTCAAACGGAACCTGGTTTCAGCCATGATAACTGGACCATATCCCTCCCCGGAGCGATCCCCGAATTTACGGAAGAAATCGTACCCCTGCCCAACTGTGCCGACGGATTTGGCAGGGTAGGCAGCCAGGAAGGCACCGGAGTATTCCCTACACCAATCCAGGGGATCAACAACGACGATGCCCGCTCAGGTATTTTGGACATTCGTTCCCTGGCTCGGGGCATCATACCAGACGGTAACCTCACTTCACGGGAGCCAATGGATGCATTGACCATGCGCTTAAATGGAAAATATGAATTCGCTAACGGTATCGCTGTTGAGGGAACCTATGGATTTGTGGATTACGAACGTGACACCTATGAATCTTCAGACGAAGCACCCTACCTGATGGAAGCTGCATTTCGTACCGAGATCTTCGACATGCACAGTGGTGAAATCCGTTTTACCTCACCAACCGGTGGAGAAATAGAATGGTCCGCAGGGGTCTATACCCAGGTGGAGAGCCTGATGATGGACCCGGTTCGCACCCTCAGGGCGGAAATTCGCGCCCCCTTGCGTTTATTCGATCCCTCTCAGGATTCTAGATGGAAGAGCGCGTTTGCCAACTTCACCTTTAACTTCCTAGATGACAAGGCCTCGCTGGATATCGGCGCTCGCTTTTCTCATGTGGTAAAGGATGGCCGTATCAATTCCAAGTATTCCACCTGGATATTTGATATCAATCCGGACGGCGTCAATACAACACCAGCGGTTGGTTCAGTTAATGAAGGTCTTTACACTGATGCTATCGGTGATGGCGTTGTATGGGGCACCCAACACCTGGATGGGGGAGACAGAAAGAGAGAAATGGCTGAGGCCATAATCGATTGCGGGACAGGACTAACCCTGGATGGTGGCACACCCGATACCAATATTCTTGGTCATAGAGTCTGGCCGCAGCAGTGCGGCAGTTATGGCGCAGGATTTTATACCCATGAGTTTGGCGAGACGGATATCCCTGATGCCTGGGACACCCTGTCACCTATAGCAATCAGTGCGCCTGTATATGGATTAAATAGAGGTAGAGGACTTCCTAACGGGCCTTTCATTGATCATTACTCTGGTAGCAGTCTCGACCCGCAGATCACCCTGCGTTACCGACCCACCCCAGACCATTCCCTGTATTTCAAGTGGGCCAAGGCCTTCAAGGCCGGTGGCTTTGATACCTCTGACCGCGGTATCCCACGGGGCGGTCTGAACTACTACAAGGCAACTGGCGACAAAGATAGTTTTGATGAAGACGGGCAGAAGGAATTTCAGTTTGATCGCGAGAAGGCCTCGGTATTTGAAATCGGTGCCAAGGGTAATCTCTTCGATAACAGAGTGCGCTATGCTGCCACCATTTTCTACCAGAAGATTATCGACCTGCAGGTGGAGACCGAGGTTGCGGATTTTGCGCAATTACTCACCGGCGTTCCCCCGACAGGGCGTTTTCTTACCAATGCCGGTGCGCAACGCAACCAGGGCATAGAGTATGGCTTTGGCTGGGCCGCGACGGAAAATCTCACTTACACCCTGGATGGGGTGTACCAGGATTCCGTCATACTGGAGTTCTTCGGCGGCTGTACCGAGTATGAATCGCTAAATCAAGATGCACCCGGCGGTTGCTTTAATGCCGCAGAGTCCGCAATAGAACTGGGACTAGACCCCAGTGACCCCGCTGCTGATGCGCTCGAGGGTAATATTGACCGTGCTGGTTATAAGGCCCCCCGTGCTCCAGACTGGAAGTTCATCGTGGGTATGGACTACGAAGTACCACTTTTTGACCGATTTACCGGTAGAATAAACGGCAAGATCGCCGTATCAGATGAATACACAGAGGACACCCTGGGTTTTACAGAGGTCATCCACTGGCCGGTGCATGCTGACTTCAACATGCTGGTAGGTGTCGGTGATATCGACGGGACATGGGATATCAATCTCTTTGCCCGTAATATCCTCGGTGCAAGACAAGTCTACCAACCTGAATTAGATTATGAATTCAGAGGTAGACAAACGGATGACATGCCTCAGTCAGCCTGGTTCAACTATGGCGTACAGTTTAACTATCACTTCAGATAAACTAATCTAGTTAGTTAACTTTTTAAACGGGCGCTGGAATAAATCCAGCGCCCGTTTTTTTTATGTAAAGTCACGGAGAGAAAACATAGGTACTCCGCTCCTCCGTCATTCCCGCGAATGCGGGAATCCAGTTATAAACTACATTACAAAACTCAGTTCAATAAGGATATAGTTCTTATATCCCTGCAATCTATATATTCTATAGAATTTCGTTTTTTACAAGATATATAATTACAGGATAACCATTCAACGGCGTCTTATTATTAGTTTGAAATTAATTACACGACTGGATTCCCATATTCGTGGGAATGACGACTTGAATAAGCACCTGTA
>CAUZRI010000214.1:0-3586 GCA_963582285.1 Gammaproteobacteria bacterium
TATCGTTTTCGTAATGATTGGGAGGAATATATCGCAACGTTACCAGGTGCGCCCAAGTCCGTAGCTGAGTTTGTAGACATATATGAAACCAGGGTAAATAAATCAGAATTACCAGCGCGTGAAAATGTATTGCGTTTACTTAAGACTTCATTGTTACATTCAACAGAAGAGCAGGAATACCAGGATCTTGTGCAAGAAGTATTACCTAAAGCTACTGCGGATAAACTGGCCATGTTCGAAAGATACAATCTAGATATATTAGTCTTTCCATATGAAACGCGATTCGCGGGTGTAATAAAAAGTCCGGTATATAGTCTGGAGGATCCAACTTATGTCTCATCGGACATTCCTTCCCCTGCAACTTTAGCAGGATACAATTCCACTGGTTTTCCCTGTATTGTTGTACCAATGGGTATAGGTTCGCAGGGATTACCAATGGGTATCGCATTCTTCGGTAAACCCTATGACGAAGGTCCACTACTGGGATATGCCTTTGCATACGAGCAGGCCAGTATGAAACGTAAACCGCCGCCATTGCTACCACCATTAAAAAAGTAATTTTCGAATTTAATAAAAATATAAAATTTAAGGAATCTTAAGATGGCTAAAAGATACAATCATCGATGGTCTCTATGGACTTTTAGTCTTTATCTGATGTTATGGGGAACTCTGAGTTACGCACAGGATTGGAGCATGCCTAACGAAGCGGAACGATGTCCATCGAAATGGGGTGTAGATGACCAGCGCGGTTCGGCAAACATGATGAGCCCGGCTTCAATATTAAAAGCTATGCAGTTAGTAAAAACCGGCAAGTTATTTGAACTTGGTGAAATCTTAACTACTAATCCTGAGGAATCATATATAAATCGGGGTCGGCAATTTAATATCTATACAAAACCGACAATTCCAAAAGAAGGAACGAGAGTTGCAAGTGAAGAACTGGTGATTACCGAATTAGGTCAAATTGGCACTCAGATAGATGGTTTTGCACATCAAATGCATGGAGACAGTTTTTATAATTGTTTTAAATTTTCTGATATTGCCACGCGAACGGGATACAGTAAGCTAGGGATAGAAAATGTTGGTACGTTGATCTCACGCGGAGTGCTTGTTGATATTGCCGCGTTAAAAGGAGTTGAAATGCTGGAGCAAGATTACGTAATTAGCACGGCTGATATTCAGTCAGCTCTGGATCAACAGAATGTTTCTATAGAAGCAGGTGACGCTGTCATAATTAACACCGGTTGGGGTAAAAATAGAGGAATAAACAATGATATTTATGGTTCTAATACCCCCGGGATTGGTGCTGATGCCGGTGTATGGCTTGCGGAAAAACAACCAATACTTCTCGGTGCAGATACATGTTGCGTAGAGTTCAGGTCTGCAGAAAATCGTAAGCTTGATGTGCACTCAATGATGCTAATTGAGCATGGCATTTATCTTATTGAAAACATGGAGCTGGAGGCGCTCGCTGCAGCAAGGGTGTATGAATTTTTATTTATGGTACAGCCTTTAAAGATAAAGGGCGCAACAGGATCAGCTGTAGCGCCAGTGGCAATTCACTAATTGCGCGAACGTAGTATGAGCACTGAATATGATAACAATTCAATCTATATAAAAATATGCTTGGCAGGAAGATGTAAATGACTGTCTATATTAAAAAAATTAAACTTTCTTTCTTACTCATTATTGCGACGACAACATTATTCGTATCTGCACAAGGTGTCGATGAACGATATATGGGTCATCCTGCAGAAAGTTTGAATATGGCGTTGGTTGGACATCATGACGTGCAGGGACGAGGTGCATATCAGCCGGTAATAGAACAGCAGGGTAACAGGTGGATTGCTTACCTTGGTTTGGCGAACGGTAGCGCAGTAAATGATTTTAATGGTGAAACGGAATGGAATGGAACGTACATTGTTGATGTCACTGACCCCACCAATCCAGTTGGAATTTCACATGTTCCCGGAAGCGATGTAGATTCGAGCCCGGCCGGAAGTGGGGCACAAATGAACAGGGTATGTACCATCAATGGTATATCATATCTGCTCAGGAGTTTTGGCAATTCTGGTCATCAGATCTGGAATGTGACGGTTCCACGCGAGCCTCAACTGGTATTAAATGTGGCAGACGATCTCACCAGTATTCATAAAAACTGGTGGGAGTGTGATACAGGTATTGCCTACATTGTAGGTGATGGCGATAGCTGGAGAGCAAGACACACAAAAATTTATGATTTAAGTGATCCAGCAAACCCTGTCTATATTCGTAGCTATGGCGTACCTGGGCAGGAGCCAGGGTCTGATGTTGAGCCTGTTCCAATGGACTTGCATGGCCCCATGGTTTTGGGTAATAAGGTATATTTTGGATACGGCTCATCCCGCGAAGGGATAATTCAGATAGTTGACCGTGAGAAACTTCTTACTGGAGACCCGGAACCAACAGTGGCTAACCTGGAGGCGCCGGAAATTTCCAGGTTCTATCTTGCGCCAAATTTTGGTGCACATACCACACTACCGGTCCTGGGTGTCCCGATACCGGATTATGCAGACAGCTCCATTGGTAAGGTCAGAGATTTTCTAATTATGCCTTCTGAATCCACACGTGAAGAATGTACTGAAGAAAGAGATGCGGTGTTAATCATTGATATAACCTATCCAGAAAGGCCTATGCCTGTTTCCAGCTACCAGGTCCTTGAAGCCGATGGTGATTTTTGTCAACGAGGTGGACGCTTTGGTCCGCATGCTGTAGATGAAGCCATGTACCCGGATTATTATAGAAAACTGGTTTTTGTATCCTACTTTAATGCCGGAGTTAGAGTTGTGGACATACGCGATCCATTTCGTCCCAAAGAGGTTGGATACTATATTCCAGCAACCACAGTTAATACTACACAAAGCTGTGTCAGGCGTGACCCCAGTATCCCATGTAAGACAGTTATACAAACGAATAATGTCGAAGTAGATGGCAGGGGTTATATCTATATCGTTGACCGTGCAGGTACTGGCATGCATATTTTGGCGTTGACCGGCGAGGCACGAGATATCACACACTAATAAGTTTATATTAAAAAGTAATACTTAATATTTCATGCAAGCCTATCCGCATTTCAAGTTGCACAAATTAAACAGATTAGTGCGATATTAAGATTATCGTCTCTAAGCAAATGCAACTTCACTGCATCAACAAAAACTAATGTCCCTCTAAAATATAAAGATATTAATAATTAAGACTTTATCGCAATGAATTCATCAGGAAAACAAATGCTAAATTCAGCAGGGATAGTTTTTAGTATATTTTTCTCCATAAATGCATGTATAGCGGATGCAACCACGCAAAATAAATCAAATATTTTATTAAATAATGCCCTGAATGCTGCAGAGTCGATGCCGCGCCTATTTAGTATTTTAGTTAGCTATCAGGATGATATAATACTTGAAAAATATTTCAATGGAAGTGGCTCTGAAAAATTAGTTAATATTAAGTCCGCGTCAAAAAGTTTTATTTCAGCACTAGTAGGTATCGCTATTGATCATGGGCATATCAGCAGTTCTAAACAATCGATTGGTAATTATTTAACCAG
>CAUZRI010000215.1:0-3578 GCA_963582285.1 Gammaproteobacteria bacterium
TACAGGCTATCAATAAGTAGTTACAGTGATCTGGTCAATACTATAATAGAGGCGACTGTTTGACGCCAGAGTAGATATGACCACCCTCAGAAATGGGGGGCGTTTAAATGTCTGCTTTTAAGGTTATAGCGGATGCCCAACTGAGAATTTAGTGACTTTCGGGAAAAGGTCAGCTACCGACCCCAAGCGGACATTACAAATGGCTAAATTAATTGCATTAAACTACCGACACAACGGTCCGACCTGGTACCAACTCTGACATTTAAACTTGTCTTCGCATTGGCGTAATTGTGCCCCATATTCCCGTGCCGTAAAATCCACCCGGTCAGCAATGCCGATTAGATCGGGCTTATTTCGGTATGTACCGCGTTTGTATCCAGTATGACCTTCGTGGTAAGCAAGATAGAGTTGTTTGGGGTCCCATTTGGAAATGCCTAACAACTTATTGCTCTTGTTGTTATACCATCCGATAAAATCCAGTGCATCCTCCATATCCGAACGGCTTTTGAAGAGGCCACCAGTTTCTTTTTTGTAGTCTTGCCACGCAGGATCTTGGATCTGGGCATAGCCTTCAGCCGAGGAAGGTCGTCCGAGAGGGATAAACAAAAACCAATCATAGGCTGGTTTCGCATTATGTCGGTAACTGGACTCATGCCTGACAAAAGCCATTAATATATGTGCCGGTACACCCCATTTATTTTCTGAAGCTTTACCATAATCATACCAATCCGGATTTTGTTCATAGACTGCACAAAGATTATGCTGATGCTTGGGTGGTGTCGTAGCACAACCCATGAGAGCGCAAAACAGGATTAGAAGAGCACTCTGGTTAATATAATCAGTTCTAAAAATCGTGATCTGTCTCCAAAATATTCACATAGTAGTTGTCTAAAATTATATCTCTCAGCAAACAGGTTTACAAAGAGTACTTATTAATAATGCCCAGGTTCAAACTCTAGCAGAGTGAGCGAAACTGCAATTTTTGGATCAAATCGCCAATGGTTTATAAAACGATTTTTTAAAACAGATTTTTTATTTATAGTAAGAAGGTCTTCTAAAATAAGATTTTGATCTTCATCAGAATACTCATTCCACTCTGCACATCCTCCAACCAACGTTAAAGGGTCCTGAGTCATTTGAGAAACATTCTCTTATCCCTCCTACCCTTTTGGTTTTTAGACAATCAATAAGAAAGGTATTAGAAAAATAATTAGACCAGATAAATTCAGTCATCATCATCGGGTACGACGATATCTACTGCGGTTCCCACTACGGCACCAGTGACTTCTACTCCCGCTTCAATAGTTTCGGTAATAACGCCAACGGCTGTGCTAACAATACAACCCTGCAAAAATAATAATGAACAGAGCAAGAAAAGTAGTTTGAGCATATTCACGCCTCTATTGATATGAAATTAGTTTGCAAATAATAGAGGATAGGCCGCCATTATTCCAACTGTTCAAGCTAAAAACTGTGGTCTGACCCTAATTTACTCTAATTTATGTTTCTTACTCAATTTCTGACAATAGATCAGGTTTGATAACCAGATTTCTAACCCCGTGGGCATGGTCTTCATTGAAGGTGTTGCCTTTGCACCATTCTCCAACTGGATTGATATTCACTTTGGCTACATTTGGACGGACATTCCACGTGACATGGAAAGGAGAACCATCTTCATTATATCCTGGGCCGTCCCCTAAGAAGCGTGTTTTTATTTGACTCAATATCTACTGGAGTGGTCTGTTCGAAAGAAATAATTTTCCATGGGGGACTGGTGGGGGAATTGATTGCATACATGATAATTTTAATAATACCCCTTCAAAAAGGTGTCTTTAATATCTGCTCTTGAGGGTAAAGCTGACATTCAAACTGGGAAATGGCGATTAGTGGGCTAATGTCGGCTTTCGACCCTAAGCAGACATTAGCAACAACAACTTATCTCCCATTAGTTTTGGGTAGGTTAGTCAAGAACTATCCGGCGCACGTCACCAACGATAAAGATATATGAGAAAGCACCGACTAATGCCAGAATCCCAACATAGAGGATAGCCCCAATAAATGACCCCGTAGCATCAACAATAAAACCGATTACCAACGGTGTTAATATTCCGGCAAGATTTGCAGCAAAATTGAAAATTCCCCCCGTTAGTCCGAGTTGATCCATAGGTGCAATATCAGAAACCAGTGTCCAACCCAGCGCCGCCATTCCTTGAGCAAAAAAAGCTATCGACAAAATTATTATGACAGTGATGTCGCTCTCAACATAGTTGGCAGAAATAATGGTAGAAGCTAGTAACAGTCCTGTGATGATGGGTAGTTTCCGTGCAATATTTACTGAATAATTTCGTTTTAATAAATAATCAGACAACCAACCACCAAACAAAACACCTATTGATGCCGCGATAAACGGCATGATTGCAAAGAAGCCAATTTTTATCCATTCCATTTGACGTTCGGTCGCCAAATAAGATGGAAACCAAGTCAGAAAAAATACCAATGTTGAATTACTTGCAAACTGACCCAGACAGATTCCTGATAACTGCCTGTGCTTTAGCAAGTGTATGATGGTTTTCCATTGAAATGCTTGTCTAGTGATTGATTTAGTAATTAACCCCCCGCCTTCAGCGATATAATCAAGTTCTGCCTGATTAATATTTTTATCCTGGTAAGGTTCTTTGTACAGTTTCCACCAAACGAACGCGAAACCAATTCCAGTCAAACCAACAATGATAAACAATGCACGCCATCCAAACGTCGCCAGTATCCAGAACAAGATGGGACTCAAAAAAGCAAGTCCAATATATTCCCCCACTGTATAGACACCCGTGGCCATTGCTCTTTCCTGCTGGGGAAACCAGGTAGCCACAACCCGGCTATTAGTAGGGAAGCAAGGCGCTTCGGCTACACCCAGTCCCAGCCTCATGGCGAGTAAGGTCCATATATTCGTAACTGCGCCATGTAATACTGTAAATGCAGACCACAGTGTTAATGACCAGAAGTAAACGAGACGAGAACCAAATCGATCTAACAGTATTCCACCCGGAATTTGCATGGCCGTATAAGACCAGGAAAACGCGGAAAATATAAATCCCATAACCACAGCACTGATTCCTAGTTCCTGGGTTAATGCAGGAGCTGCGATACCCAATATTGTTCGATCGAGATAATTGATCATGGTCCCGATAGAAATTAGTCCAAGGATCAGGTAACGCGAGCGTGATCTTTTGTGTATCTCTGTGGTATTAATAGACATGGTGATATTAAATTCTTATATACGCCAATTATGATACGAGTTGATCCATGAAAATACTAACAATAAATGCGTGGTAGTAAGGAATCCATACCATCATGAAGAATCTGCTTACCGACATCGCTATTGATAAAAATAAGACCCGCGTTGGATTGATAGGGTCAGGTATCCTGGAATCCAGAAGTCCCTCAATGCACATGTCAGAAGCACAGGCTCAGGGTATGTATCTTGATTACCATCTATTTGATTTAGAGGAAATGGGATTAAGTGTTGATGATCTGCCTCAATTATTGGATGAAATTGAAAATGCCGGCTACGTTGGGCTCAA
>CAUZRI010000216.1:0-3574 GCA_963582285.1 Gammaproteobacteria bacterium
AATACCCTAGCTTTTAATCGTCGTCGTGACCGTATATTGTTTATTGGTGAACGGGATTTAACGCCGGTTCAATCTACGATTAACAATAATCGGTACGGTGGTAGACGCATTACCTTATTTCTAAACGGTAGTTTCTAAGATGTAAATACCTACTGACGCATATTTTGACCTGCTAGCCTTAGAAATGTTATATTATAACATAACATAAACATCAGCATTTTAAATATGATTAATAAACAGGTAGTTACACCATTCAAGTCTACAGATCACCAACATTCCAGGTGTTTAAAATCAGCACTAGCCAAGGCGGAAGCTAGTTGTGCAAAAAGTGGCGTTAGACTTACGCCATTAAGGCGCCGGGTGCTAGAGCTGGTTTGGAAAAATCATGAACCCGTTAAGGCTTACGATATCCTCGATACTTTACAGTCAGAGAAAAAGGGTGCCGCACCACCAACTGTTTATCGCGCCCTTGAATTTCTACAACAACAAGGATTTGTGCATAAGCTGGAATCTTTAAACGCCTATATCGGATGTGGCGAACCCGGACATAACAACACGTCTCAATTTTTAATTTGTCATTCATGTGGCGTAGTTGCAGAGTTGGATGACAAAGAAATAGGAGAAATAATAAGTAGCAAGGCAGGACAATTAGGGTTTACACCTAAACAGCTTACGATAGAAATTAAAGGACTATGCAATTTATGCAAGTCTGCATGAAAAAAATATTGTGTTTAATTTTATTATTTTTGGCGGCTGCCAGTTATGCTGAGACTATAAAGCCACGGGTGTTTGTAAGCATCCCTCCGCAGAAGCAATTTATTAATAGAATTGCGGGAGACTATGTCGACGTTGATGTCATGTTGTTACCCGGCGAGTCTCCCGAAACCTATTCTCCTACGCCAAGATTGATTGTTTCGTTATCGGATGCTGTTTCATATTTCCAGATTGGTGTTCCATTTGAAAAAAAATGGATGAGCGCAATCAGGTCTATAAATAAAAAAATTAGAATAGTCCCATGCTGTGCAAATATCTTGAATGCCAATCAACCGGAACATGAAGATGTTCATGATATGCATGTTTGGAATAATCCAGTTTATGTCCAACAGATGGCAAGATTGATTGTTGATGAATTAATAGTTATTGACCCCACGCATGCAGATGAATTTTTAAATAACTACCAAAAATTTTTATCTGAACTTGTAGATCTGGATAATTCTATTAAATTAAAACTGAATAATAGAAAAACAAATTATTTTATTGTTTCTCATTCTGCCTGGGGAGAGTACGCGCAACGTTATGGCCTGGAGCAAATTGCATTAGAAAAAAATGGCAAGGAGATTGGTGCGAAATTATTGTTGTCCATTATTAACATAGCAAGGCAAGAGGGTATTAATACCCTGTTCGTAATTGAGCAGTACAAAACACCATTTATAGAAAATTTGGCCGCAGAACTTGATGCTAGACTTATTAGTATTGACCCGCTAGCAGGAAATTATATCGAGAATATGTCTGCTGTTACGAACAAGATAGCAAACTCTATACGTTTACAATGAACCCAGTCATAGATATTAAAAATGTGAGCTTTTCCTACGGCCATGCGCCTGTACTGCAAGATATATCATTGCAAATCCATGAAGAAGAATTTTTTGGAATTATCGGGCCAAATGCTGCGGGAAAGAGTTCATTGCTAAAATTGATTCTTGGTTTAGTAAGACCAAATTTTGGCGATATCAAGGTGCTTGATAACAGACCAGAAGTGGTCCGTGGACAAATAGGCTACGTACCACAACACCCTACATTTCGCAGAGATTTTCCAATTACCGTCGCAGAGGTTGTCAAATTAGGACAGTTAGGTAGTAATCATAGTCAGCAAAGATCGGTTAAAAATCTCGCGGCGGCAATGGCTGCGGTGGAACTCAATAGTATTAGTCAGCGGCAAATTGCAACCCTGTCTGGTGGACAGTTACAAAGGGTCTTGATTGCCAGGGCGCTCGCCTGTGATCCTGAGATACTAATATTGGACGAGCCAACTGCAAATATAGATTTACCAACAGAAGAAAATATTTTTGGTTTACTCAAGCAATATAATGAGCACATGACGATAGTTGTAGTTTCCCATGATATTGCATTTATCTCAGGTTATGTAGATCGTGTTGCCTGTCTGAATAGAACGTTAGTATGTCATCTAACTGAAGATATAAATGGTAAAACAATTGAGGATCTTTATGGAACTTCGGTAAAAATGATTGACCATCATCATTAGGATAATCATGGTTACTCGTTGCTCGTTTTTAGTAAGAACCGACAAGGAACGAGTTACTAACAACAGTTATAAAAATGTTCTTTTATTATGAATAATATTCGAAAATACAGTATAAGAAGTAACCTTCGGGCGTCGAGCCCGAGCCCCGAGCCCAGTACTGGAAATTGCTCCTGCATTGCGAGTATTTCCGCCATCCCTGGCGATCAGCCCCGAGCCCCGAGTCCCGAGTCCCGAGCCACTACCCATGGTTGAATTCTTCTCGGTCATCACTGAATACCAGTTTATGCAATATGCTATCCTCGCTTGTCTTCTTGCGAGTATTGGTTGCGGAGTGATCGGTAGCTTTGTTGTGGTTAAGCAATTGGGATCAATGGCTGGCGGTATTGCACATGCTGTCCTCGCTGGTATGGGTATCGCCTACTTTTTTGGCGCGTCTCCCATGTTGGGAGCAACTATCATGGCCCTTGTATCTGCTATATTAATCGGTCTAATTAATTTACGCCTGAAGCAGAATGAAGATATTTTGATCGCCGCATTCTGGTCTGTGGGTATGGCCACTGGTATAATATTTATCTCACAGACTCCTGGTTACAATGTAAATCTCATGAGTTATCTATTTGGAAATATTCTGCTGGTTACCGAGAATGATCTGATAAGAATGTTAGCGTTGGATATAATGATCATTGTTATTGTTAAATATTTTTACAGGGAGTTTCTTGCGGCAGCATTTGATGAAGAATTTGCCCGGGTCAGGGGTGTAAATATAGAAATGTATTACATACTCATGCTGGGAATGATAGCGCTTACTGTAGTCTTGTTGATCCAGATTGTAGGTTTGATTCTGGTAATCGCATTGTTAGTGTTACCTACTGCATCAGTTTCTTTGTTTGTTGGATCTTTACCAAAAATCATGTTTTTTTCAGTAATATTAGCAATGTTGTTTACCATATCCGGTCTGGCCGTATCCTATCAACCAGATTTACCATCTGGTGCCGTTATCATATTAATTGCTGGTGCAGTGTATTGCCTGTCATTATTGGTTTGGTCATACCGTCAGAAAAAAATGAAATTTACATAAGATTATAAATCTATCCTGATCATTTCTTTATAGTAACCAGATACGGTTAATTTTAATTTGATCGGTCTTGTATCAAGATTTACCCAGTACCAACCATGTTCACCTGAATAAGGGGCAATAATACTTCCATTTGAATTTAACCTGGCACCTTCTTCATAACGAATCCAAATATCAGGATTTACATTTTCCTGGTGTGCATGGAAATCAAAATACGATTTGCCATCAATCTCCCA
>CAUZRI010000217.1:0-3568 GCA_963582285.1 Gammaproteobacteria bacterium
GATCCGTAATGATTTTTCTAACTATGCTGTTATTTCAGCGAAGAACGTCGTGAGAATCATGGAAGGCGATGATTCTTTTTACGCAAAATCCACTTTCTCTCCATTCAAATTAAGTGATAGTAGTAGCTCGGCTAAAACTGCGCCGCAATTCTCGATCAATGATGGTGTTTATACTATTACCTATAGTGATTCTACGGAAGAAAAGCTGGTACCCCACTTTACGCCAAAGCTGTTTGATTATTTGGTCGCTCAAGATCACGGGTATAAATATAATAGAAAGTCTGGCGCTATCACTATTGATGGACACAGTTACATGCCTGAATATTTAGTAACACCAATAAAAAACATATTTTCAGATCGGATTTATTTATCAAAATTTGAAGATCAAAGGTTTAATGTTGCCCTAGAGTACACCCACATTAACCAAGACGATGTTCTTGATCTTTATGTGTATACGAAAGATGGCAAACAGGCCTTCATTGCTCAATAGCAATTAGCCTAAACAGCTCTAACAAGCCCCGCCCAGTGCGGGATTTTTTTTCGGGGGCCTTCTTAACACCCCCGGGGGAGGCTCTGTGTCTCTGTAATAGTTACTGTAGCTGCCCAGATACAAAAAATCACTTCCTCTTTAAACTGATGAGTGTAGTATGGGATAGCAGGTGCTTTCTTGGGCACTTAGCCTTATATTAAATAAAAATGATACAGAACATAAATTAAATAATAAAAGCTACTGCTTTTTACGTGCTCACTTTTCGAAAGGGTTTTAATATGAAACTTAAAAAAGAAAATACAATGAAGAAAACAGATAATTCTGGAGCAATGAGCTGGCCAGCATTAGTTCTTAGTAGCGTAGCGCTGTTATCCGGAATCCCGCAAGCAGGCGCGCAACAACTCAGTGAAATCGTTGTTACAGCAGAGCGCCGCGAGACTAATCTGCAGGATACGCCTATTTCTGTTATTTCCTTCAACGCTGATCAATTAGAGTCAACAGTTGTCAGGGATTTGTTTGATATTTCAGATGCTGTGCCAAACCTTAACATCAATCCGGGTCGAGGCAGTGGCCCTGCCGCACCAGGCTTTAATATACGCGGTGTCGGCAATGGTGGAGTTGCACTATATATCGATAATATTTACTTTCCGAACACTTCGCGCTCTGCATTGGGCACATCAGATCTGGAGTCCCTAGAAATACTGCGCGGACCACAGGGAACATTGTTCGGCCGCAATAGCACCGGAGGCGCTGTACGGGCCTTCACCCGGAAACCTACCGATGCCTACGAAGGAGAAGTAGCTGTTCAGCTTGGTAACTACAATCAGCTGGATTTTCAGGGAAGGATCAATATTCCCCTTTCTGACAATGTATTCGTCAAGGGTGAATTATCGCGTTTGACCCGTGATGGCTATGTTAAGCGTTTTGGTGTCAGTGGCGATCAGTCGGAATTGGGAGATGTAGATGACACTATCTCCAGTATCGCTTTTCGCTGGATTCCCAATGAAAGTGTTACCGTGGACCTTAAGGTTCGCCATGAAGAAAGTAACCGAAATCCGGTAGTGAGAAATCTTGAAAAATTAGAAGTCTCGAACCAAGCGCTGTTTTATCATTACAAAGAATTAGATCGTCATCTCGTGGCAACAGGACAGTCGGCCTTGATTGATAACGACCCCAGAATTGTGCGGGATGATTATACGAACTCCGGATTTTGTTTTCTGTTTGACAATGATCCAACCACATTTGAAAGTGCCTGTAATACTGGATACAGCAGTGAGAATCAACAAATAACTGGTAATGTTGAATGGGATATCAACGAGAATCACACGTTTACATTCAGCGGAGGTTACCAGGATGTTACTGTCTCTCAGAGGATAGACTGGCTTACTATCGGTGCCGAAATTCGCACACAGAATTATGATTCCAATGCACTAATGCTGGAAGGGTTACTGAATTCGGAGTTACTTGAAGGTAATTTGGATCTGGCCACTGGTATTAATTATTACAGCGATGAAAACGATCAGTATAGCCATGTGCTTCGTAATAACAGCTCAAATCAAATGGCAGACACTCGAGACATCCACGGAGATACTTTTGAACGGGATGCTCTGGGCATTTTCTCCCAGGGTGTCTATCACTTTCCCAATGGACAAACCAATATGACTCTGGGTCTTCGGTATACTTCTGAAGATACCAGCGCCATTTTACGGGAATGGGAGAGCGGTGATTTCGATATCAAGGGCTGGAAGGAATGCAGCACTGCTTCAAGTATAGGTGGTGGAGGCGTCGTGGTGCGGGACCCCGATTGCATGGTGACAATTCCTGGCAGTGAAAGCTATAACGAGCTGGACTGGAAGCTTGGGCTTGATCACGACGTCAACGATAACCTGATGGTCTTTGCTTCGGGTTCCAAAGCGTACCGTTCAGGTGCATTTAGTCATACTGCCAGTGCGAGTATTGATCCAAGTAATATTTCAATTTCTGCCACGGAACCGGAAAAGCTGGTGAATGTAGAAGTTGGGATTCGATCCGAATGGAACAATAATCGATTCCGCTTGAATTTTACCTATTTTGATATGGATTTCACCAATAGACAGGGTCCAAAGTTGGTGGCAAGCGGGAATTCAGCCATGGTAATAATCGTGAATAATGGTGATGTAGAGATCAATGGCTGGGAAATGGATGCAAACCTGGCTGTTACTGACGACCTGTCAGTTTTCCTTTCCTATGGATATACCAATGCAGAATTAGCCAACCCTGTACCCCCAAATAGCGTGAAAGTGGCTGGTGTTCCAGAGTACAGCTATAACATTGGAGGGAACTACTCCAGGCAACTGGCAGACGGAGAACTGTTAATAAGCCTGAACTACACATGGCAGGATGAGCGTTTTAGTACATCAAGAATTAACCGTGAGGATGTGCATACTCAAGCCTCATACGGCTTGTTGAATGGAAACATTCAGTATGTTTTTGGGGATGACAGAGAATGGACTGCTTCGTTGTCAGGCCGCAATCTGACAGATGAAGCTTATGGACTGGGTGAGCTCAGGTTTGGACGTTTCTTCATGGGATCTCCACGTGGAACTAAAAACTTCATGCAACTTGCTGACAGGGGAGCGCCACGGATGATCTTCGCTAAGGTAAGTCGTGCATTTTGAGAGGTAATTAAAAAAAGAGGATCGGGTTTGCCCGATCCTCATAAGGTGTTGAGTTTCTAATGACTCCCTACACAACTCTCGGTGGGCGCGTTGAATGCACCCAGTGCAATGCACTGTCGAAACGTACCCGGCAACTCTGTAAGGCTCCTGCCATAAAAGGAAAGACTAAGTGCAGATTCCACGGTGGTAGGTCGACTGGCTTGCTCGATTTTTTGCATGAGCCGCTTACATTTGCTCAATCATCCTTACCATAGCGCGCCCCATCAGGCTTCACAACTGTCACATATATTTCTATTGGATTAAACAAAGATATTGATGAATTAAAAGATGATATTAGGCAAATAAAAGATGATATTAGGCAATTAAAAGATGGTAGACGAGCCCGCTCTTTGGATAGCTATCCAGGCTTCAATATTTTTGC
>CAUZRI010000218.1:0-3562 GCA_963582285.1 Gammaproteobacteria bacterium
CACCGGACAGACCAGGAAGAATTTTATCAACTGTTAAATTACAAAAACGATGTGGACCTAAAGGAAAAACTTGCAGTATGGGAACAGTTTTACAATTTTGCTCGGCCACACGGTGCACACATACTACACATTCCTCACATTACATACATTCTATCTGGTCTCATGCTCACATTAACTACATTACAGGCTAGCTCTGCTGAGATAATGAACAATGATCATACTCATGAAATGGAACAGAGTGAACAGTCGAACACTTATGGTTCTCCTGGTGATATTAACAATATTGACCGCGTTATCGAGATAACTGCGAATGACAATTCCTTCATACCAACATCTATTGCAGTTAGTCGTGGTGAGACAATCAAATTTATAGTAATTAATAAAGGCAAACTACCTCACGAGTGGGTATTAGGTACGGAAGATGAGCAGATTAAACATAATAAGCAAATGAGTGCAATGACACATGATGAAATACATGAACACATGCAAAACGATGACAATGGAATTGTGATTCAACCAAACCAAACGCAAGAAATTATTTGGACGTTTGCCACTGATTTAACGCAAATACAATTTGCCTGCCATGTCCCCGGACACTATGAGGCAAGCATGTACGGCACGATTATTATTGATGAGAATGGTCAATAAAAAGATAATATATGACCCATATCAAGGTTAATACCATCATCACTGCGTATATTTATTTTAGGGTAAGATTATTAACAGGAGACGTATATGAAATTAGATAATTTAGGGTCAGAGTAAAAACTATCCTCTCATTTTACGAACTTTTACTCTGACCCTAAACTTAAACAGGCGCCTCAAAATTCAGCCTGGGAGATGATCTCAAAAAATAATCGATCTCAAATTTTTGAACACAAACAGCATTGAGAATAAATTCCTCATACAGCCAATAAAATTGGTCACCCTGCTCTACGGCATAACGCCAACTATATCGCGATTGAATCCAACCTTGGTTCAAATCAGCAATAATCACTGGTCTTTGATCTTTTACACAATATGCTAAGACATCCACGTCATCGTTATAGCTAATGAGAAAACGATCAAGCTTTACGGAACCGTCAGGCATAATAAATGTTTTAAGACGCCCATCTGGATAAACATTAGTGGCTAGATCGTCGCCATGCTGATCAACTATACAGGCCTTATTTAGGATGAAATACTCAGGCTTACTCGTTATAGAATAACGATCTGGCATAGCGGCTCGCGCGGCTACATCCATACTTGATTCTTGGCCCTTATTCCATTGTTTGATAAGAACTTGAAATATCAATGTACTCATATACCAAGACCCTCAACTCTACGGGCTAGAAATAAGGATTTGCCAAGGTCAGGTCTTGAATTTTAAATTTCAAGATAATGATATGGAGACTAGATTCACACCGCAATAACGAACAATCAATTATCAACCGCCACACCAATCACTAATAAAACCGCGTAGTCTAACTTATTGCAGCCTTCAACTGCGGGCATAGGACCCCCAGGTGTAACGGGAAAATCAGTTTGCTGCGCTCCGGTAGGTGAGCATGAATTATCACTCGTTAGAGGGGTATAGTTTGCAGCGCGGCATGCAAGGTGTGTCACATCATAAAGCGTTGCGCCATCGTCGAGCTCCCAACGTTGACTGCCATCTTTATCCATGGGGTGAATGGTTAGCACCGCCTTCATTTCGCGATCACCTGTGACCATATATTTGCCAGTGGCGAGCGGAAATTCCGGTTTCTCCATAATCAATCCGTGTTCCTCTAACCACCAGTCATTGCTATCAAATTTCCATTTAGCTGGGGCAACATCCCCTGCTGCTTTCATCCGCGCATAATTATTCAGTCGCACTCCTCGCGGGCCAGGATCCAGGGGCCACAGTCCCCATGAATGTGCATTGCTCCCAGACGTCGCGCCTGGTTCACCTAACGCTGCAATGAACTGTGTTCGTTTGCGCTTGAACTTCGTTTGATCTTCGTCAATAGCGTAAACCGACTGACTCAACATAACGATAACAACAAACAAAGCTATTGCCTGGAGTGTGCATTTCATAATTTGTGATATTTTGTTCTGGGTAACCAACGCACTAGTTCGTTCTGAGGACATATTCCCGTTAGAAGTTTGTATTTTCATAAGTAAATCCCAATAGAAATTAGTCTGTGATGGGATATCATAGTAAATCCTAAATGGCGAAAATACGAGTGTATTCGTGGAAACTGATTATTTAAGTAAAAATGAACCAGTGATTGTATTTAAATATTAACTGCCTTTCTCTTTACCGCCAAAGGCTTCCAGAAGTTCTTCAACTAAAGAGTCAAGTTGTAATGTCATAACAGCAAAATCCTGATCGAATTGCGAGGCGAAATCATCCACCTCTGTGACTGCCTCTTCTTGTATGGAATCTTCAAATCGTAATCTTTTTAAACTGAAGTCCTCTGCAAGGACAAAGCGAATCGCAAGTTTCCAGATTAAGGCAAGTTGAATGACACGTTTACCCGCCTTGAGATGACTCATTATCTCATCACTCTCCAGATCCTGATTCTTGCAGCGTATAGTATTATTACTTTCCAGGGGATTACGTAGCTCACATTCATGATCCAATTCAAATCCTTTAGGAATACGTTGTTTTAGCCAATGGGTCATAATGTCTGACGGATCGCCATGGCAGGTTAACGGGATAACCGGCAGTTCGCCAAGGGTAAAACGTAAGTAATCCAGAAACTCCTCTGCCTTAGTGGCACTTACTGCGTCGATGAGTAAGAGATTTTTTTCGGGGGCAAAATACGCATAGGTCTGGGAGGAGCGTGTGAGGGCCCGTGGTAACAATGTATGGATTACATCATCCTTGATATTACGTTTCTCTTTGCGATAAATACTACGATCTTGCTTGTCTTCCAGTTCCTGGATTTTTTCTTCCACCATCTCGTTTATGGCGGCAGGGGGAAGTATCTTTTCCTGTTTACGGGCGCATATCATGGTGTAGCCGCCACTGCTATGGGTATAGAGTTCGCTGTGTTTGCCTAATGGAGGAACCCATCCATAGCGAGAGAATTCAAGATTATTACAAGGTCGATAATGTTGTTCAGACAACTTCGATTCAAGTAATTCGTTAGAAGTATCGATTTTTTTGGTGAGTCGATAGATACGAAGATTTTTAAACCACATAAGATTCCTTTCCAAAAAAGGTCGCATTATGGCAGATGCGAGTAAGGATACAACCGACATAGTGTTCACAGAGTTTATCCCGGGTAATTAAGGATAAATACCTGAATGTCTCAGTTAGCACACACAGGATGGTGAATTAAAATTTCTTTTAATTAATACTCGCGCAGGATCTCTACGATCTGCACTTTATAGGAGGTATACCACTTTTCTTTACCCAATCTCTGCGCCAGTTGATGGACCTCATCTTGCTTCCATTTTTTAATGTCGTCCATAGTATTCCAATATGAAATGGTAATTTCATTTGTGCCTTCGGTTGCCGAGATGATATCTACACAATCATATTCATCTTTCGCTAACTGGCGTAGCTTCTCAACCATATCAAAATACTGTTGGT
>CAUZRI010000219.1:0-3547 GCA_963582285.1 Gammaproteobacteria bacterium
ATTGGGATATCAATAATTCCTGAGATGAATGCAGTTGCTTTGATTAGCGTTGGATTGATCTTTTTAGGCTACTTTATCTATCAACAAATTCATTCAGGTCACCCTTTGATCCATTTCAAAGCAATACTACAGAATCGGATGTTTTCACGTTCACTAATGGGAAATGTCTGCATTTATTGGAGTAATTATCCGTTTGTCTTTTTATTTAGTCTTTATTTACAATTTATACGGGGCATGTCTCCGGTTGAGGCTGGACAGATCATGATTTTGCAACCTATTACTATGGCTATCGTCGCACCTATAGCTGGACGATTATCTGATCAATTCGAACCCAGGGTCATTGCCACAGCGGGTTGTTTGGTAATGGGCTGCGCCTTTGGCATTTTGCAAGGTCTTAACACAGTCACATCAGTCGCATTAATATGCGTCGCCATGATCACCCTGGGTCTTGGATTTGGTCTATTCACTACACCCAATAATAATGCTGCCTTGAGTTCCCTGGACAAAAGCCGATATGGAATTGGCTCAGCATTACTGAATTTCGCACGGGTCAGCGGAAATATGATAGGTACCGCAATGGTACTGCTCCTGGTATCACTATTTATCGGCCAGGTTGAGATCCAACCCGATCAATATCCGGCATTACTCCATGTAGTCAGTATCGCCCTGGGTATGTCGTGTATATTAGCTATTACCGGGTCGTATTTTTCATATTCTCGTGGAAATATCAGAATATTAAGCTCGGAGTAAACTAAAGAAAATAGTTCTAAGGAACCTCTGAATAAGTCTCAACATTTTTTGCGTCGTCATTCTGGCGCAGGCCAGAATCCAGTTAAAACTTGCGCTTACTTGATGCTGATTTTTACACCAATGACGGTCAAGAGACTTAATCAAAAGTTTCCTATCACTATTAAGAAAGTATTACTGTTCAATTTGCCAGCGATTCACTACAGCGCAAAATAGCTCAGCGGTTTTTTCTGCATCGTATCGGGCAGAATGTGCCTGTGTACTATCCCATGCAATTCCAGCGGCCTCCACTGCCCTTGCTAAAACTGTTTGACCATACGCAAGGCCAGCCAGAGTAACGGTATCAAATGTACTGAATGGATGAAACGGATTACGTTTTATATTTGTCCTGATAACTGCAGCATTCAAGAAAGATATATCAAATGCGGCATTGTGCCCAACTAGAATAGACCGTTTACAATCATGCATTTTCATCCTGGAACGAATAACCTGAAAAATATCCTGCAGGGCTTTTTTTTCAGAAACGGCAATCTCTTTTCTGAAGGGATGATCAGGGTCTATTCCTGTAAAATCCATTGCCGCCTTATCTAAATTAGACCCTTCAAATGGATTTATATACCGAGTTACTGTCTCGTCCAGAAACCAGCTGCCATCGTCGCTAACATCAAGAATTACTGCTGCTATTTCCAGTAAGGCATCATTTTTCGCATCATACCCACCGGTTTCAACATCAACGACTACAGGCAAATATCCACGAAAACGATTTGAGATTAGATTTTTTCTAACAGACTCCTCATTCATAAGTGTATCAATTTCCAGCGCAACACTTCTCCGGCCATCATCGGTACAACTTCATTTTCAGCAAAAGGTAATGATGTTGGAATTTCCCAGGCTTGTTTTATCAAAGTAATGGTATCAAGATTTTCAGGTAAGCCGTAAAAACGTGCCCCATTTATACTGGCAAACTGTTCCAATTTATCCAAACTTCCACTTTCTTCAAAGACTTCAGCGTAGAATTCCATAGCGCTATGGGCTGAATAAATCCCCGCACAACCGCAATGACTTTCTTTTTCAGTGCGTGCATGGGGAGCACTATCGGTACCCAGAAAGAAACGAGGATGACCGCTCGTGGCTGCTTCTAGTACCGCATGTCGATGATGTTCACGTTTTAACACTGGCAGACAATAATAATGTGGGCGTAATCCTTTGCTGAACAAACTATTTCGATTAAACATTAAATGATGCGGTGTAATGGTAGCAGCTACATTGTCAGAGCTTTGTAATACGAACTGTACGGCCTCTTGTGTGGTGATATGTTCGATCACAAGCTTTAAATCACTAAAGCGATCCACTAGGGGCGTTAGCACTCTATCAATAAAAACCTGTTCCCGGTCAAAACTATCAACTTCTGGGTTTGTTACTTCACCATGAATGAGTAATGGAACGCCTAGCTCGGCCATTTTTTCTAATACCGGATAGACTAATTCGATATCTGTAACACCCATGTCTGAGTTTGTGGTTGCACCTGCTGGATAATATTTTATTCCATGGAGATGTTCGTTTAAGGAGACTGCCAAAATATCATCTTTTGAAGTATTATCTGTCAGATATAGCGTCATTAAGGGATCAAAATTATAGCCCTCACCCAAACATTGTAAAATTTCACTGCGATAGGACAATGCCATTTCCACTGTGGTCACAGGCGGTTTGAGGTTAGGCATGATGATTGCTCTGGCAAATTGGCGAGCTGAATCGTGAACCACACTTTTCATTGCCACCTGGTCTCGCAGATGTAAATGAAAATCGTCAGGACGTATTATCGTTAGTGAGTCCATATCATTCTTGCCGTTTGCTGTTCATTCAGGGTGTGAAAGGTATCATATGCCTGACAATTTGTCTGATATGCTATTCAAACTTGCATATTAGGCGTTTCCTTTTATCATAAAATATCTGGCCACTATTGTGAATAATTATGAAATACAGACAATTAGGGAAAACTGAGATTCAGGTTAGCAGTATCTGCCTGGGAAGCATGAACTGGGGAGATCAAAACTCGGAATCCGAGGGACATGCTCAACTCGATCTGGCAGTAGATGCCGGCATCAATTTTATTGATACTGCTGAGATGTATCCGATACCACCCGGTCCAGAAACCTATGGTAAGACAGAGACAATAATCGGTACCTGGTTAAAGAATCGAACAGATCGTGACCAACTGATTATTGCGACCAAAATTGCGCCCCCAGGTAAAAACAGACCCTGGATCCGAGGCAAATCCAACAAATTTGATCGAGACAATATTCAACGCGCTGTAGATGACAGTTTAAAAAGATTACAAACTGACTATATTGATCTTTATCAAGTACATTGGCCAGAACGGTTTACCAATTATTTCGGGCAATTAAACTATACTCATAATCCTGCCCTTGATGGTACGCCTATTGAAGAATCTCTTGCAGTTCTCGATGAGCTAGTGCAATCAGGTAAAATTCGCCATATTGGTATAAGCAATGAAACACCCTGGGGAATTTCAGAATTCCTACGAGTCGCTCAGCAAAAATCCCTGGCCCGTATTGTCAGCGTGCAAAATCCCTATAACCTGTTAAACAGAACATTTGAAATCGGCATGTCTGAAATCGCAATTCGTGAACAGGTAGGTTTACTCGCTTACTCTCCACTTGGATTTGGCGTTTTATCTGGTAAATATCTTAACGATCAAAAACCTGAAAATGCCAGACTCACGGTAAATGGATCTTATAAACGTTATCTAAATGAAAATGGCATTAAGTTGACGGCGCGA
>CAUZRI010000220.1:0-3530 GCA_963582285.1 Gammaproteobacteria bacterium
GAATAATGGCAGCTATTGTACAATGTGTGGAGTAATCATGACATGACCACAGAAACTAAAGAACAGCACAGCATTAAAAACGACAAGAGCGAAGCAGTTAAGAGTGCGCTCTTTGCTGGAAGAAGAAAAACTTTTTTAATTTTTGTTGTAATGGTAGTTTTAATACTTTCTGTTGTTGCTTTCGGAATGTCAGTAATTAACTTACGACAGTTAGACACATTCAAACACAATTCAAGCAATGAAGAAATATTTAGTCGTTATGATTCAGCGTTAACTTTATTGAATCAATCTATTTCATCACTCCAGTCACAACAACAAGATTTAGAGATGAAAATTGATGGAATCCTGGAAAGTGAAAAACGTACCAGTCAAAGCATACAAAATCTTTATTACAATCAGAACAACGAAGATACTTCCTGGCCATTAAAAGAAGTTGAACATCTTATAAATATAGCCAATCTTCGTATTAGTCTTGAAAAGGATGTTGATACTGCGCTAGTAGCACTTGAAGCAGCAGACAACAGGCTAGCATCGCTTGGCGAACCCGAGTTGTTTGAAATTCGTAGGCAACTTACCGTTGAAATGAACTCATTAAGAGAGATTGAAGTAGTGGATATAGTTGGATTATCGCTTTATCTAACTGATCTGGCCAGTAGAGTTAGTTCATTACCATTAGAAGATTCAACTGTCTCGGATCAGATTGAGTCTACGTCGATATCAGATAGAACTTTGCCTGTATGGAAGCAATTGATACATGATGTTTGGCTTGAATTTAAAGGAATGGTTACCATAACTCGAATTGGTAGCAACGCCAGTGCAACTTTGTTACCTGACGAGAAATACTTCATTTATCAAAATTTACGACTCCAGCTCGAAGCATCCAGGCTTGCTGTACTGCGAAAGGACACAGCCGGCATGCAAGAATCATTACGTATAATTAAAACATGGTTGACTGAATACTTCGATACTCAGGATTCCGGTGTGGTAAATATCATTCAGACAACTGAAAGAATGAGTAAGCTCGTGCTTGACCCTGTATTGCCAGTTATCAGCACATCATTAGATGCATTGCGTAACTATCTCAGTAATAGAAACTAATATGCTAAATGCAAATGGTGAATTCAAGTGAGATTACTTTTTTATATTTTATTTGCACTAATCCTTGCTGTAGTGGCTGGTATTCTTCTTAAACAGGACGCCAGCCAGGTAATTTTTGCCTTATCAGATTATTCAATTCAAATAACATTAAGTATTTTTGTGCTTTTATTGTTTGCATCATTTTTTCTGTTTTACTATCTAATTAGAAGTTTATCTGGAATGCTCGATATCCCGAAAAATTATCGACGATGGAAGAAAACCAGAGGCCACACAAAATCAGAATATTATTTGACTCAAGGTAATCTTTCTTTGATAGAAGGCAACTGGGTCAGGGCAGAAAAATTATTGAGTAAGGGAGCAAAATATAGTCGGTTGCCTTTGATTAATTATATAGGCGCTGCCAGAGCTGCGCAAAATCTTGGGGCATTAGAGAGAAGGGATAGTTATTTGCGGCAGGCGTACGCAGAAGACTCTGCATCTGGAAATGCCGTCGGGCTGACACGGGCTGAACTACAGTTAAATCAACAACAAACTGAACAGGCCTATGCCACACTACAACATATTAATAATGACAAGCCTGGCCAAAATCAGGTGAACTTAATGATGTTGGAAGCTAGTTCGGAGTTAAATGATTGGCACCAGTCCTTAAAAATATTGCAGGCATTAGAAAAAAAAGGTGCCATGCCAGTTGAAAAAATTAGGGCTAAACAATTGCATGCCTACGCAAATATTATTACCACAGTTGGGGGCACAAGTACGTTAAATGAACTTAAAGATATCTGGCAGACGGTTCCAAAAAAACTAAAGAAAGAATTTTACTTGCTAGAGGTTTATATTAAAGCCCGACTTAAGTTTCCTGATACATCAGATTGTGAAGTTATGATCCGAAGGGTGATTAGGCATAGTTCTGACCCTGTATTAGTTAGATTATATGGCCTGGTGAATGGCCAAAATCCTGCTAAGCAATTGAGCTACATTGAACTCTTAATGAAAGAAAATCCAGGCGACTCTAACATACTATTGACTGCCGGAACCTTGTATAAACGGGCAGAATTATGGGGAAAGGCTAGATCATGCATAGAAAAAAGTATTGCATTAGTGCCTACAGCAGAAGCTTATTATGAACTTGCTACCTTGTTTGAAACCCAGGGTGACAGTGAGAATTCAAAGACTAATTTCCAAAAAGGATTAGCTCTAGTAGCAAATCCGATTGTTGCTATTGCTCCTAAACTGCCGTCCAGCACGATAGAAAATTTAACTAAACAAATCGATTGATTCTAGTTCTGGTTTATATAGCAATAAATAAGATTGACTGTTAATGAATTTATTGTTCTTTAAAGAATTCATACACTAAGTGTATAGATCTATTTTAGACTAGAATGCAGCAAGATTAAGTCCAGGTCTTTATCTCTACGGTAGACTACGAACACTTGATAACCATTTCATTAAAGGTTGCCATTGTTCCCTGTCATATAGCGTCTTCGCTGGTGCAAACTCGAAAATACTTAACCCTTTTTCTGCTGCTTTTACGTAATTTTGACTATTTCTGAGCACCGTAATATAGGGTAATTTTCTGCCTCCAGGGAGTTTCATATGATTTAGGTAATTATCAAGCTTTGCCGCTGATAATGTATCTTCTCGGACTCTGTTGGCAACGGTGGCAAGCTTTATTTTGCGTTTTATAAGATGTTGTAACGAAAAAAGTTCTTCGATAAATCGCTCTGCAGCACGAATATCAATAATGGAAGGTAATAATGGCAATACCATAGTTTCACTGGTACGAACAAAGTTAGCAAGTCGCTTACCGTGAATCGCAGCGGGTGAATCTATGACCAGTACTTCAGTTCTTCTCGGCGATACAATTTTCCCGGCACTAATCTTGGCAACTGATATTTTTGGTGCGCTATCCGGTCGCCGAGAAAGCCAGTCCTCGGAAGATTTTTGAGGATCAAAATCGGCAATCGCAACTCTTTGGCCACCTACGGCAAAATAAGCAGCAATATTTGTTGTCAGGGTGCTTTTACCACACCCCCCCTTAGGGTTAAGTACGAGAATTTTACGCATATACTCTCCTTATTCGTAAATTACCGACATATTTTAGATTCTAATGAGATTAATATCACGATTGTTAAATAATTTTAGCCATAATGCAAAAAATATGCGTAAAAGTTGATTTTGTTGCTAATTTTCATCAGATTAATGATTTTTAATTAGGCATGAAATAACAGGGTTTATAATTAGTTGCATAGCAAAAATCATTTTGCCAGATGGTACAACAATGGTGTCGGGATTTGACATAAAAGAGCCTTCCAACATTTCCAATAAATATTGAAAATCAATAGAAAGTTTTTCTAGATTCCTTGCATGAATTACAGCAAAGCTTTCGTCATTTGTGGGGATTCTCTCTATTGCAAATGGATTTGATGTGTCTA
>CAUZRI010000221.1:0-3526 GCA_963582285.1 Gammaproteobacteria bacterium
TGATACATTAATTAATGATTTATCACACCAGGAAATAGAAGCCGTCCTGGCTCATGAACTTGGTCATTTTAAATGTAACCATATAAAGAAACGTATATCTGTAATGGCAATTATATTTCTAGTTGGATTTTGGATGTTAGGATGGTTGATAGACAAACAATGGTTTTATTCAGGCCTGGGTGTTGACCAAATTTCGGATTACATGGCACTAATCTTGTTTATGATGGCATTGCCAGTATTTACATTCTTTCTGCAACCAATTTCTTCCTATTTTTCACGGCGTGATGAATTTGAAGCTGACGATTTTGCAGCTGAACAGGCCCATGCTTCTGATCTAATTAAGGCATTGGTCAAGCTCTATAAAGAAAATGCCAATACACTGACGCCGGATCCCTTGTATTCTGCCTTTCACGATTCTCATCCCCCGGCACCGATTAGGATTGCACACCTAACTGAGAAGCCTGTCTCGTGACTCGCGGGACTCGGGACTCGGGACTCGGGATTAGGGGCTCGGAATTAGGGGCTCCGGCTTTATAACGTGGTGTCCGTATTGATTTAAACATTTTTCGTCATACAAGCATCTACTTCGCCGGAATGATTACCACGTGTATTATGTCATGCTGAATTCGTTACAGAATTAATTCGATAATATATCTGCCCATATTATGCGCCAGTATTATTGAATATTGGTATACGGATTGTATGACGATAATGGCAATAAAGGATCGAAAAGTTAAGATATCCATTGCGAGCCCCGAGTCCCGTATCCCGAGCCCCGATATTAAATTTCCCTTCTGCCCGAAAGGGCTTCAGAAAGCGTTCCACTATCAATATATTCCAATTCTCCGCCTACGGGAACACCATGGGCTAAACGAGAAATCTTGATATTCTTATTTCTGACTATCTCGCCAATAAAGTAAGAGGTTGCCTCACCTTCTACTGTAGAATTAGTTGCCATAATAACTTCTTGCACGACCCCTTCATCGAGAATAGATGACAGCATACTCAAACCAAGGTCGTCCGGGCCGATCCCATCCAGTGGAGATAAATGTCCCATCAATACAAAATAAACACCTCGATAACCGGCATCTTCTACCGCAAATACATCTGCTGGCGTTTCAACGACACACAATGATGTCTTGTCCCGTTTTTCACTGGCACAAACACGGCAAAATTCTGATTCAGTAAAATTCCTACAACGTTGACAATGTCCTATCTCATCCATCGCCAACTCAAGTGCAGAAGCAAGTTTTCTAGCCCCGTCCCGATTTCTTAATAAAAGATGATAGGAAATTCGTTGTGCGGATTTCTTACCGATACCAGGTAAACAACATAAAGCACCGATTAGTTGTTCAAGTCTTGTTGGATCTGACATATATTCATTCAACTGTTCAATGCATCAGGTGGTACAATGTGATATTGCTGAGTTAAAAAGGAAGATTTATACCAGGTGGTAAATTTAGACCGGATGAAAAACCAGACATTTTTTCCTGTGTCATTTTTTCAATACGACGATTAGCATCATTGACCGCAGCAGCAATTAAATCTTCCAGCATTTCTCTATCTGCACCCGTTAAAGTTTGATCAATTTCAACTTTTTTTACATCGTGCTTGCCAGTCATAATAACTTTGACCATTCCAGCACCAGATTCTCCTGTCACCTCTGATCTGGCAATTTCTTCCTGAACTGTTTTTAGGTCCTCTTGCATTTGTTGGGCCTGTTTCATCATATTTCCTATCCCAGCTTTCATATTGTCCTCATAAACTAATTTGGTTGAATCGTATCTTTTTCTATATTTGCGCTAAATGTATCAATAATTTCCTTAACTGCAGGGTCTTCAGCAAATGACTCTACTGCATTTTTTTTCATCTCTTCTTTTTTTCTAAATTCCTGTTGCTTTGGTGTTTCAGCATCAGGTTCTTCAACACTGACGATAAGCTTTACATCTTTCCCAAACCGTGCTGCTATTGCATTTTGCAGACGCTCTTTTTGTATAGTTTTCAGCATATGTTCTTGACTTGGTAAAAGTACAAGATGAATTTTTTCCTTTGTATGTTCTTTAAGTATGCAATTCCCGGCAAGTTCTTTAACTAGACCAGTCAATGCCATTTCATCTATGACAGATTTCCAATCTTGCCCAATGGTGATATCACTGTTATTTGATGAAATTGGTCTGGCAATGGGTACTACAGATTTTACAGCACCATCCTTTTTTACAGTTGTTTTAGAATTTAGAGTAGTACCAGCAATATCCTCAGGTTTAAATGCCATCATACGAATTATCGTCATTTCAAAACCTATCCTTGGTTCTGGGGCAATCTGCAAGTCACGCCGTCCTGTCAACGCAATTTGGTAATAAAGCTGGATATCCTCTTTTTCGAATCGTCCGGCTAAATTACGCAACTCGGGTTTTATGTCATCCACTTCCTCATCACCCACCATCTGACATATTGCCACATCATGCAAATCTGAAAGTATTTCAGCTAATACAGAATCATAATCAGGATTGTGCTCATCCATTTTATCTAAACAGCTGATCATTTTGCTGGCATTAGCTGTTAAAAGAGATTCATATAATTCTGTTAAATGAAGACTGTCAATCGTACCAAGCATATCTCTGACCTGGTCTTCCTTTAATTCACCATTACCATAGGAAATCGCCTGATCAAGTAAACTTAATGCATCTCGCATACTTCCATCTGCCCCTGCAGCAATTAATTTCAGTGATGTCTCATCAGCCGTAACGGATTCCTTTCCAACAATTTCACGTAGCTGCCCGCCAATTTGATCGCGCGTCAGGTGTTTTAAATTAAACTGTAAACAACGAGATAATATTGTGACAGGTAGTTTTTTAGGTTCAGTTGTTGCAAGCAGAAATTTTACATGAGGAGGAGGCTCTTCGAGAGTTTTTAACAAAGCGTTAAAACTATGATTTGAGAACATGTGAACTTCGTCAATCAGATATACTTTATAACGACCGCTGCTGGGTGCATACTGAACATTGTCCATTAAGTCACGAGTCTCTTCTACTTTTGCACGTGACGCGGCATCAACCTCAATCAGGTCTACAAACCGACCTTCATCAATTGAGACACATGCGCTGCAACGACCACATGGTTCTGAGCTAACCCCTTGTTCACAATTTAGACATTTCGCTAAAATTCTAGCCAGAGTGGTTTTACCGACACCACGTGTTCCAGTGAACAAATAAGCATGATGTAGTCTGTCACTATCCAGGGCATTCTTTAGTGCCGCCAGTACATGGTTTTGACCAACCATGTCAGCAAAAGATTGAGGGCGCCATTTTCTGGCTAACACCTGATATGTCATAAAATACCTTTCAGTTGATTAACAAAGAGAAGACCTGCTTGTGGTTCCCTACATATTTTATTTTATAAACGGGTCCACACCGTTCAAATAACACACCCGTATCTATTATTACCGCTGCTCCCTTCCAGGCCTGACGGAGTTCATAACTTCACGCCGTGTTAATGAGCGGTGAGGACCACGGTGACAATAGTAACA
>CAUZRI010000222.1:0-3503 GCA_963582285.1 Gammaproteobacteria bacterium
ATAACCTGGAACTAAAGGGACTGGGCAAAAAACGTATTCAGTTTCGATTAAGAGATTGGGGAATATCACGTCAACGTTACTGGGGCTGCCCTATACCGGTCATCTATTGCGATAACTGCGGTGATGTCCCTGTTGCCGACGAAAGTTTACCAGTAAAACTACCAGAAGATCTGGTGCCGGACGGCTCAGGAAATCCATTAGGTAAATATTCTGACTTTTATGAGTGCCTTTGCCCCAAGTGTGGCGGAGAGGCAAGAAGAGAATCAGATACCATGGATACCTTTGTCGATTCCTCCTGGTATTACCTCAGATTTTGCTGCACTGATCAGACGAATAGCATGGTAGATAAGCGAACAAAGTACTGGATGCCGGTTGATCAATATATCGGAGGCATAGAACATGCCATTCTACACTTACTCTATTCACGGTTTTGGACCAAGGTTATGCGCGACCTTTCTCTTATTGACATAAGCGAGCCATTTTCAAATCTTCTAACACAGGGCATGGTATTAAACGATATTTATTACAAAAAAACTGAGGGTAGTCGAATCAAATACTTTAATCCTGGAGAGATTGAGGTGACCCGTGATACCAACGGGAATCGTACTGGTGCTAATCTCATGAGTGATGGCACTAGTGTTGAATATGGCGGTATCGGCACAATGTCCAAGTCAAAAAATAACGGGGTGGATCCCCAGTCTTTAATCGAAAATTACGGCGCAGATACCGCGAGATTATTTATGATGTTTACCTCACCTCCTGAACAAACTCTGGAGTGGTCAGATGCAGGTGTTGAGGGGGCATTCAAATTTCTAAAACGATTATGGAAATTTGCATACGAGGTAATATCGTTGGGAAATGTCTCGCAACTCACTAAAGATAACCTTAATAAAGAGCAACAAGCAGCACGACGAAAAATACATGAAACAGTAGTAAAAGTTAATGATGATATAGGCCGACGTTATACATTTAATACTGCGATAGCAGCGCTAATGGAACTGTTAAATGTTCTTGCTCGTATGGACAATGCCTGCGCTGACAACCAGTCTATCCGCCGCGAAGGGTTGGAATGCACTGTATTATTAATGTCACCTATTGTGCCCCATATTTCCCAGACCCTCTGGACCGATTTAGGTCACACAGGATTAGTCATGGACGCCCCATGGCCAGAGGCAGATAAGGAGGCGTTAATCCGTGATGAAATTGAGATGGTGGTTCAGGTTAATGGTAAACTTAGAGGCAAAATTACAATACCTGTTGATGCCGAAGATGAGTTAATAAAATCTATTGCAATATCAGATGTTAATGTAAGCCGTTTCTTACAGGGCCAGGTTTTTAAAAAAATCATAGTAATCCCAGGGCGCCTGGTTAATATCGTCATATAAAACTGAAAAAATTAATTAATAAATATGCGAATCTATTACCATAATTTTCTGATCGCTATACTCCTGATCTCTATCTCCTCCTGTGGGTTTCATTTACGCGGGACACAACAAGGTGTCGAGACAAATATATCAAGTGTATTTGTAATCAATGCAAATGCCTCTGCTGTCAGTCGTCAGGTCAGAACACAATTATCACTGTCGGGTATAGATATTACTACCTCAAGTGGAGAGGCTGAACTTTCGGTTCAACTTTCAGATCTGTCTATAGTCCAATCTATCCTCAGTGTTTCAGCAATTACCGGCAAGGTAGAGGAATATCAGATTTTATTATCAGTAAGAATGACAGTTTCGGATAAAGCGAGAAATGAACGGATAACGAACCAATTAATAAGGATTACTCGCGATTATGCATTTGATGATCAAGCGGTGCTCGGCTCGGAATCTGAACGTCAATCACTTGTAGATGAAATGACAATTCAGGCTGCTGCTCAGGTAATTCGTCGGATAAACACATTGTCACCTTAGCTAACGATAATCATATGCGACTATCAAACGAACAATTATCCTCTAACCTGCAGCGAAACGGACTCTTGCCAATTTACCTAATTGGTGGGGATGAACCGCTGCAAGCCATGGAAGCATCAGATCTAGTCAGACAGCATGCCAGGGAGGCAGGCGCCGATCGATCAGTTCTAGCCGTCGAGACTGGTTTTGACTGGGGTTTGCTGCTACAAGAAAATGCAAATATGGGCCTTTTCTCCTCTTCTACGTTAATAGAATTACGAATGGCGCACCATACACCGGGCAAACCTGGTAGCGAGGCACTTATCGCCTACGCTGAAAATGCCTCAAAAGATAATGTACTAATGATCAACATGAATAAGCTGGATAAAAGGATGTTGGAATCACGATGGTGCAAGGCAATAGACAAAATTGGTGCGGTATTACAGATCCGTCCAATTGATAGCTCAAAACTACCTGACTGGATTTGCCGCAGATTAAAGCTAAAAGGTAAAATTATTGAACGAAATGCAGCTGAACTCATCGCACAGCGCACAGAGGGAAATCTACTTGCAACGCAACAGGAAATTGAAAAGCTTTGTTTAATATTGGAAAAAGAAGAAATCACCCTTGCCGATATTGAAGATACCGTCTTAAATAGCTCAAGGTATGATGTATTCTCTTTAATTGAGCATGCACTACGGGGTCAAGGATCAAGAATTATTAATATGCTCAGGGGCTTGCGACAGGAAGGTACCGAGCCAATCATCATTTATGGGGCTATAATGTGGGAATTGCGCAGGATATGTTCAATTTCGGCCCAGATAGCCAACGGCATACCCAAGGACCGAGTATTTAATGAACACAGAGTCTGGTATCAGCGACAGACAGCTATAAACGCCGTCCTCAATCGATTTGATAACCAATCTCTTGGTTCTTTACTTCAGGAGGCAATACAAATAGATAAATCATTAAAGGGAGTATTTAAAAATAACCCTTGGGAGCAAATAGAAAAACTTCTTTTTCGCATTGGCGGAATAAAATAGTGCGGCAAGATTATCTCCTTACACGAAATATAGAAAAACAAATCGAACAGTCATGATTGTAAAAGAATATATAAATGAAACAGGCAAACGCGCACGAATAGCGTCGCGTCTCATGGCCCGTGCAAGTACAGGCAAAAAAAATGCCGCACTGGAGTGCATTGCAAAAATAATTATGGACAGTAGTAATGATCTTATTGCTGCCAATGTTATCGATATGGAAAAGGCGAGCGATAATATTGATTCTGCAATGCTGAATCGACTGGAACTGACGCCGGCAACAATAGCATCTATGGCAGATGGTCTGAGACAAATAGCCGCCCTACCAGACCCTGTAGGTGAAGTTACGGACATGAATTACCGTCCTAGCGGAATTCAGGTCGGTAAAATGCGTGTGCCATTGGGGGTAGTTGGAATCATTTATGAATCCAGACCAAATGTAACAGCCGACGCTGCGGGACTCTGTTTGAAAGCCGGAAATGCAACTGTCCTTCGAGGAGGATCAGAGGCAATTCATTCAAACCAGGCAATTGCAATTTGTATACGACGTGGTCTGAAAGAATCAGGATTACCT
>CAUZRI010000223.1:0-3491 GCA_963582285.1 Gammaproteobacteria bacterium
GCGCATACCGCCCAGATATTGTTGACCCATGACGACATTTCTAATCGAAGTCGTTATCTGAATGCGCGTTCCACATTGAAGACGCTCATTAGTATGGGTGCTATTCCTATCGTCAATGAAAATGATTCTGTGGCAACAGATGAGATACGCTTTGGTGATAACGATACCCTGGCAGGTCTGGTGGCCAATTTAATTGAGGCAGATGTATTAGTCATATTAACCGACCAGGCTGGTTTATATGATCAGGATCCCAGAAAAAATACAGATGCCAAATTGATCAGTCAGTCTCGTGCGGGTGATCGGAGTCTAGAGCAACATGCAGGAGAAACGGGAAATTTAGGCCGTGGGGGTATGTTGACCAAATTACGTGCTGCAGAAACCGCTGCCAAATCTGGTTCAACAACGGTTATTGCATCGGGTCATGAAAAAGATGTCGTCATTCGAATATCACAAGGTGAAGAGTTAGGTACCTTGTTAGAAGCAGATATGGGTCATATCACGGCCCGCAAACAATGGTTAGCAGGCCAATCCAGGCTGTCCGGGGAACTTACCCTGGATGATGGTGCAGTAAGGGTATTACAGGCAGGTGGAAAGAGTCTACTTGCTGTGGGGGTAGAAAGTGTTCAAGGCCAATTTATCCGAGGTGAAATAGTGTGCTGCGTTGATAGTAACGGACACGAGGTGGCCCGTGGACTCATTAATTACAATGCGGAAGAAACCGTTAAGATATTGGGACAGCCAAGTTCCAAGATAGAATCACTCTTAGGGTATGTGGATGAAGAAGAGCTCATCCATCGGGATAATTTAATTTTGGTGTAATTCGGGATTAGGCTATCAATAATCTAGTCGTCTCTGCGAAACAATAATTCAATGAGTAAACTATTTGCTCGTTTTACAAGTTGTCTCGAACAAAATCATGAAAATCTTGTTAATCCTGTCTAAATAATAAATTCAACGTTGACTGGATGATTACCTCGTCGTATTGACTCAATTACAGAAGTAGATATTAACCCAGGGCGTATACTTGCTTATTTAGCCTGCTTTTATGACGCGCAGCTTTATTTTTATGAATTAAACCTTTGTTCGCCATATTGTCGATTACTGGGACTGCGTTATTGTAAGCAGTCTGCGCGATAGCTTTGTCACCATTCTCAAGCGCAACAACAACCTTTTTTAGCTGGCTGCGTAAAAATGATCGCTGGCTGGCATTACGCAAGCGTCGTGTGATTGCCTGGCGGGCACGTTTTTTGGCAGATGCTATATTGGCCAAGGAAATACTCCTGAAATTGATTGATTAAAGGCGCGTTACTATGCGTATTTGTCATCAATTTGTCAATGCTTGCATTTGTATATGATATTCTACAACCATAGAATAATCCTCAAATAAACAAGCAGATAAGCATATCTTATAATGTGAAGCTGGAATGATAGTTTTATAACAAAATGGCAAGTATGTTCAAATCAGCAAGGCTAGTCGGCGGAATGACAATGATTTCGCGGGTATTCGGTATGGCGCGAGATATTGTCCTGGCCCGTATATTTGGTGCTGGCCTGGGCTTTGATGTCTTTATCGTAGCTTTTCGAATACCAAATTTTCTCAGGCGATTGTTTGCAGAAGGGGGGTTCTCCCAGGCCTTTGTCCCGGTACTATCTGAATATAGAGAAACAAAGACTAAAGAGGAGGTTCAGGCCTTAATTGACCATACCAGCGCCACGTTAGGGTTAATACTCTTTGTCATCAGCATTATCGGCGTCTTTGCGGCACCCATCCTGATCAGGTTTTTTGCCCCAGGGTTTATCGATGAAGGGAATAAATTCGAGCTTGCCTCAGACATGTTACGTATAACCTTTCCCTATATTTTATTTATCTCATTGACGGCGTTTGCCGGGGGCATTCTTAACACCTATCGACATTTCAGTGTGCCAGCGTTTACACCGGTATTTTTGAATCTTTCTCTCATTGCCTGTGCGATTTGGTTGGCCCCACATTTTCCTGAAGATAAACAGGTGATCGCCTTGGCATGGGGTGTATTTATCGCCGGCATTGTTCAACTTGGGTTTCAGATCCCCTTTTTGATTAAGTTACGTTTATTACCTTATCCCCGATTTAATCGAGACAAGGAAGGGGTATCTCGAATATTGAAACTCATGGTGCCTACCTTGTTTGCAGCATCCATTACACAAATTAATCTGCTGGTAGATACCCTGATCGCGTCCTTTTTACAGACAGGTAGTATCTCCTGGTTGTATTACTCCGATCGTATGGTCGAATTACCCCTGGGGGTATTCGGGGTAGCGCTGGCCACTGTCATCTTACCGAATCTCTCAGCTGAACATGCCAAAGGAGACTCTAATGCCTACGGAAAAATACTGACATGGGCATTGGGTCTGGTATTTTTGATCTCTCTTCCTGCAGCCTTTGGCCTGGCCTTGCTTTCCGCCCCGATACTTACCACACTTTTTCAGTATGCGGAATTCACCACCAATGACGTGCTTATGTCTAGTAAGAGTCTCATTGCCTATTCAGTAGGACTGCCAGGATTTATTCTAATTAAGGTATTGTCCTCCGCATTTTTTTCAAGACAGGATACCCGCACACCGGTTAAAATTGCAGTGGTTGCGATGGTTTCAAATATCGTTTTAAACCTGTTGCTAGTGACATATCTAGGTCATGCCGGCTTGGCCCTGGCAACATCGATTTCTGCTTATATAAACGCTGGCTTATTATTTATCTGGCTACGCAAAACCGATATATCGTTATCATTAATACCGGTAATGAAAATTCTGATGAAATCATTTCTCGCAATTATAGCCATGTCGATTGTTTTAATTTATGCCGTACCTGAAATTGGCTTGTGGTATGAATGGGGTGCTTCTCACCGGATATTATCGCTTATGACCTGGATTTCTGTAGGAGCAATGGTTTATTTTTTAACCTTATGGTTATCTGGTATACGTCTACGCCATATAACATCCCCATCTTAAATAATAGATAATTATAAATTAGTAATATGGAACTGATCCGAAGCATACACAGCCAGTCATTGAAAGATCAAGATTGTGTCGCAACAATAGGTAATTTTGATGGCGTACATCTTGGGCATCGGTCAGTCATAAAACAACTGATCCGTAATGCGAAGGAAAAGGGCCTGCCATCTGTCGTGGTCACGTTCGAACCCTTGCCCATGGAGTTTTTTTCTGCGAGTACAGCACCTGCCAGACTGACAGAGTTTCGTGAAAAAATTGAACTTTTGTCTGCTATGTCAGTAGATAAAGTAGTTTGTTTGCGCTTTAATCATTCTTTGGCGTCACTGTCAGCACAATTTTTCGTTAAAGACATCCTGTCAGATGGTTTGCACGTGAAAAGATTGATAGTTGGTGATGACTTTAGATTTGGAACAAACAGGGAAGGTAATGTTGAATTATTAAAAAAATTAGGCCCTAGCCATGGATTTGACCTTATCCCTGCTGAGACATATCACTATAATAAT
>CAUZRI010000224.1:0-3483 GCA_963582285.1 Gammaproteobacteria bacterium
TGCGTACAGTGTAGGCGCGAAATAAATCTTGATTCGTCTAGATCTAATTGGTACAGGAGAGTATTGGTGTCCAAAAAAGAAAAGTTGCAACAAATATATTCAATGCTTATATGGTTGAGCATGTTTTCGATTCCTTTGTCTGCACAAACTTCATTGCCTGAAGATGAAACCCCTATGCAAGATGTGATTGAGGAGGAGAATGTTGTTACCTATCCGGCATCTTTTTTTAGCCGATACCAGCCCAACTCCGCCCTAGATATGCTCGAACAATTACCTGGATTCGTTTTGGAAAAGAGTGGTGAGTTGCGTGGTTATGGCAGTGATACTGGGAATGTCCTGATCGATGGTCGCAGGCCCAGTAGCAAGCGCGTTACCGTCCCATCGATACTCGATCGTATTCCCGCCAGTCAGGTAGAAAGTATTGAATTAATCCGTGGCCCAATTCGGGATATAGAATTGTTAGGAGAACCAGAGGTGGCCAACGTGGTAATGAGAACCGACGTCCCGGCCGCGGTGCGCTGGGTAGGCACTATATTAAAAAATCCCGATATGGACCGATTACCCTGGTTCAGCAATGTATCCTTGTCTGATCGTTGGGCGGACATTGATTTTAATGCGGGTCTTGATATGTTCCGCGTTGCCAGTAGTGATCGTAATGATGAGAATATTCAGGACCCCACGGGAAACGTGATAGAGAACCGCCTTGAAGGGGGTGATGCCCGTGAGTTCGAGCTCAACTTCGACCTTACTGCATCCAAGTTGGTAGGGGATACCTTGTTTACATGGAGCTCTCAAATTGGTATTCAGGATGGTGGAAAAGATTTTCTATCCCGCCGCACACCCGTGGCACCGGGTGCAGGCACCAGAAATGAAGTCCTCGTTAGCAACACAGATGAATTTCAATTTGAGGCCGGTTTCACTATTGAACGCAGTCTTGCCGAGGATTTAATGGGAAATTTTTTGTTTTTCGCTACCAGGGAGAATGAGAATTCGTTCACTACCCAGACAGATATAGATCCTTCGGGTAATCAGACTGCCGAATTATTTCAAGATTCCAACCAGATTGAAAGAGAGATTATCTTTAGGACGGAATTTGAATGGACGGGTCTAAGCGACCATACAGTCAGACTTAATTTAGAAGGCGCGTTTAACCTCGTCAACAATACAGAACTTCAGACTATAGATACAGGTGCCGGGCCGGTTACAGATTTTGTGCCTGGGGCTAATACCAGAATTAAAGAATCAAGAGGGGATTTTCTTTTGACGGACATTTGGTCCTATGGGAATTTTGAATTGGATTATGGCGTGGGCCTAGAGGTCTCCAAACTAACCCAAACAGGTGATGCAAACCTGGACCGAAATTTGTTTTACCTGAAACCTAGCTCCGAACTAAGTTATTCACCCAGTGAGTCTCATAGAATACGAATAAGGCTGGCACGAGATATTGCACAACTGGTATTTAGTAATTTTGTGAGTTTGAACCTTTTTACTGATGATGATTTGGCACTTGGTAATCCAAATCTTAGCCCAGAAACTACCTGGGTATCCGAACTGGGTTATGAACGCCGGTTTGGTCGAGTGAATGTATTAAAATTAACCCTGTTTCACAACTGGATTAGTGATGTTCAGGACTTGATACCCATCACTCTGACTGAGGAGGCCCCAGGTAATATCGGCAAAGGTCGGCGTTGGGGGCTGCAGCTGGAAGGCACGGCAGAATTGGATTGGTTAGGATTGGAAAACGGTCGACTGGATATAAATGCGCGTTTACAGGACTCCACTGTAGTTGACCCGTTGACAGGAGAGGACCGTATACTTTCGTCAACAATTATTCGTGCTTCCAGCCAAAGTATATTTGATAATGATAACGCATTTGTCTTTGTTATCGATTATCGGCAGGACTTTGAAGAGTCGCGGGTAGCTTGGGGTTGGGATGTAACACAAGAGGCAGAGTTAAAATTATTCAAAGTTAACGAATTGGATGTCCGTAACAAAGAACCCGATCTCAACTTATTTATAGAGACAACTCGTTGGTTTGGTATAAAAATGCGTATGGAATTTAATAATGTTCTGGATATGAATGAATCACGAAATCGAACATTTTATACAGGTGAACGCTCCCTATCGCCGTTACTCCGTAGGCAACTACAGAACCGGACAGATGGAAGAGAAATCGGGTTTAGTTTAAGTGGATCATTTTAGATGGATAACTAAGTGTCATTAGGCAATGCTAATTGCTATACCTCATGTTAGCCTGGATACATTCAATAGGTATTGAACTAAGGTTAATGTTCGATAAAGAAGTTCAAGATTAATTTTACGTTTAGGAATGACGCGACAATTTCAAGACAACTGTTAAGTTTTTAGAAAATTAAATATTTCAGTTATATATTTTTTATTTATCTTTCATCCTTTTTAACTTATTGATCTCTACTCTATACGTGGCAATCTTCCTTGTAGAATACTTTCCTAACATATTCAACAAGAACAAACCAAAAAGCGCGAGGGCTCCTGACATTTTTGAATTCTCAGCATAAAGAATGGAAAACCCTCCAACAGCAAACACTGCAATTAACAATGATCAATCCACCACTTGAATAATCATGATCTTAGTTTTAATTTGCCCTTCATTCATATACTAAGTATATAACGATTATTCCGGTTACGATAATATCCGGGGAATTTCCTCCAATACATCCTAAAATATTGTCTTACTATGAGGTGAGAACATCAATTAAAGTCGGGAATTACTGGTTTTTTCGTACTACATTAATAACTACTTTGTTCCCTGTGGCAGAAGGTTTATGCAAATTTTAGATGGTTAACCGAAAGTTTATTGTAAACTAATATCAGGTTGCTGATAATTTAATTCCCGAAATAGTAGCTGAAAGTGTGATGATGTGTATGATTTACTTTAAGCTGATTTTTTTCCTCGGTGTAACCAGCGCCGATCCCTGACTAGCTATTGTTCTGCCGATTTAGGATCTGAAAAACTACGCCAAGGTAGTTCTCGCTTTCTCATTACCAGTTCCAGATGTTTCCAATTCTTTATCCAGTCAATATCATCGTTTATCCACGCTAAACGAAATGGTAAAAGTTCAATTGTATTAGGACTGGTACATGCTTGAAATACAACAGCAACAGAAAGTGGATTTTTAAAATTACTTAGATTCACCATGATCCTTTCATAACCGTAACGCATACACTCTGAATTGATATCAATCAGAAGTTGAGGACACGAATTTTTTAAAAAATTTCTATCGAGGTTTATGTAGAGATATTCTTGCAAAGTAGTGTTGCAAGATAATACTGTATAGTTCAACATTTCAACGTCAAAAATAAGAAAAATTAAAAAATTTTTAACATAAGAATGTGCGTGTTTTATCATTCGAATTAACATTAATAAAATTACCAAGTCCGTTTATTATTATTAAATCTAAATTGGTGCTATTTGTCTGGATAATAATAGTAAACATGGTTGCA
>CAUZRI010000225.1:0-3482 GCA_963582285.1 Gammaproteobacteria bacterium
ACATTCAGATTCATTGGGAATTATTACCAAATGTATTCAAACAACTTCTTTAGAGTACTAAATGTTTATATTAAACGCATTGCGTTTTGTTTGCTCTTTAGCTTACATATCTTCTCGATTACCGGTGTTAATGCGCAAGAGAATAAGAATTCAGTCGCTAGATTTGGAACCTCAAGTGTAGGCAGCACTTTTTATATCATTGCAAATGGCCTGGGTAGTTTGATGCAAAAACACGCCGGCATAAATATGACGGTTGAACCTATAGGTGGCTCATACGCAAATATTTTCAGCCTGAAAGCTGCAAAAATCGATTATGCTATTACCAATTCGGGGGCAAGTTATGACGGTCGTTATGGTGTTAAGCCATTTGAAGGATCAACTGAAGTCACGCTAATTGCCCAGGGTCAATCCAGTTATCGTTTTATACTTGTTAGACGTGATGAACACATTAATTCATTAGAGGATCTGAATGGAAAAATATTAATTGGTCGCAGACCCGCACTACCAGAAATGAATGCAATCTCAACTGCATTGTTAAATACAGCAAAGCTTTCCGATGTGAATGTTGTTTCCACAAAAAATTCCAAAGAGTCATTAAGACATATCAAGTCAGGCACTGTCGCTGGAATGATTATCCCCGGAGGTGCCCGTGTCCCAGCTGTCGTTCAGTTATTCAGGGATGGTCTAGTTGATCCCTTATACATACCGGATAACATCATTAAAATTATGCAGAGGGATTTGCCGCCATATATGTACACACAAACATTCCCGGCAGGACATTTTGATGGTCAGGAAAAAGATTTGACCGTTTTCGGCTTAAATACTTATCTTGTTGCAGCTCCCCATGTAAACGAAAATCAGGTATACATTATAACAAAGACAATTTTTGAACATAAGGCAGAGTTTAGTTCATTCCATAATGCTGCTAAACAGTGGACGATTCAAAACACACTTACAGATCCTAAAATTCCTTATCATCCAGGCTCTATTCGATATTTTAAAGAGAAAGGTCTTTGGAGTGAAGACCTTGAAGTTATACAACAAACCCTTCTTAAAAAATAAATTATCACTCTGATCATCAGATTACTCTAAGGGTAACAACGACTCTCGATCATAAGGCAGGTGCGCATTTACCGCATGTAGCAATATTGCCGTCTTGGTATAATTGCCCATGTAATCACATATATCTATCAGATCGCGTTTCCCTATTTGTTTCAGTACGCGTGTAAAGGTTTCTGGACTGACTTTATGGTTTTGAAATATTTCACGTCCTAGTTGAATGATTGCTGCCTCTCTCTCTGGTACACCCTGTAGTGATTTTCCGTTACGTATCACATCAATGATATAAGGTTCCAGACCAAATCTTAACGCGACAGGTTCGTGTAATGTCCACTCAAATGCCTGATCCATCTCACGGGAAACCACAAGCCGTGCAAGCTCTTGTGTTCTGCGATCCACTTTTGACTCACCCAGATCACCACTGCCGTGTAACCGTATTCCACCTGGCCCCCGAATACCGGCGAGTGTCCGTGTGTTGGGTGAAACAAGCCCATCATAAGTAGTCTTTTTATCATCGGTTAATTCATTTCGGCTGACAACAGGAAGTCTATTGCCTGAGTCGACATAAACATCTTTCGGTAATGAGGCATTAAATTTTTCTTCTGATACGGGTTGTAATGGTGGTGTGTTGCCTGTGGTAGTCAGAGAATGTGAGCACCCCAACAGAGTAATAAATACAAAGAATAGAATTGAACTGACAACATTTTTATATTTTAAAGTTTTCATTTTTTCCCCTTCCAGTAAATCAATCATAATGTTTCGTCGCAAAATTGTATAAAACACAGTAATTCATAATGATCATTATGATAATGAAGTAACGCCCTCGATGTTGCTAAAGATTTATATTCTATTATATTAAAGAAAATTATTTACGAAGTGACCATAAGTGTATCAATATGGGTGTCATCAGGTTTTCTACTATACATAGTACAATAGAAAGCTAAATCTTTGGGGGGGTGGTCGAACATGTGTAAAAAACAAATAATTCTATTTTCTTTAACTGTCTTTTTTTCGCAATCTTTGCTTTGGGCTCAGGTGCCGTTAGACGCATCCTCACTGCTCCATCCCGATATGATCATCTACAATGCGAAGATCGTTACCATGGATGATCCCTCCTTCTCCTCCAGTCCTGGCACTATTACTCAGGCCATGGCGATACGTGGTGATGAGATTCTTGAACTCGGTACAAATGAATATATTCGCGCCATGGCCGGTCCCGCTACCAATGAGATTGATGCAAATGGTCGCACTGTAATGCCCAACTTCATCCTCACCCATGAACATCCCACTGACTGGGCATGGACGGAACCCACCGCTCTGAATCACGTATTTCCTGAAGGGAATGAGCATATGGTGGTTCGTTTCCTCAAGGGTAATGCAGATGAACAGATTGCAAGCTGGGAGCAAGTTCTCATAGATGCTGTCAGCATAGCCAAACCAGGACAATGGATCTTTCTCAGCACTGATTTTGGTGGAAATTTCGAACATATGCCCAAACTCTTCACCGACTTCTTTGGACATGTCGATCCTCAACAACTTGATGAGCTTGCACCAGATAATCCTGTGCGTGTTAAGAATGGTTTTATTCGTGGCCTAGTTAACAAACGGGGCCAAGAGGAGATCAACAAGGTTTTTCCGGGTCAATACACCGGTGGTGGCAGTGGGGACAGGGGGCCTGAAGGGCAAATGTCCGCCAGTGGTCGTATGCTGGAACCGGATATTATGTTGCACGGTAAGGCAGAACTTAATGCGGAGTTATTGAAGTCGGAATTTGAACTGTGGGCAGCCCATGGCGTTACCACATTTGGCTCCTCTCCCTATACCCTGGATAACCTGCGATCACTATCGCTACTTGACGAGACAGGACAGATGCCAGCGCGCTTCGCATGGAGTTATTCAGGACCGAATGAAGAATATCATACCATCCGACTGGTAACAGCCTTACTGGGTAACGGGACGGACTACCTCTGGAATATCGGCGCCCAGGGTCAACGTGTAGGCGGAACCTGTACAACCCTGGCTGCGTCCGAGAGAGTGAAACAGCAGGAATCATGTGTATTTGATCCCGGTCAACCTGGACGCAGGGTTTTGGAGGATATCGTCCGCAGCGGTGGACGAATTGCAGCCATGCATACCGGGGGTGATAAAGATATCGACAATCTCCTGGATGTCATAGAGGAACAAAGTGCAGCGGCTGGATTCAGCCTGGAAGAAATCCGCTCACGTCGACATGCGTTTGACCATGCCTCAGGGGCGCCACGCCCGGATCAAATTCCGCGCATCAAACGCCTGGGTATGATGATCAGTATGATTAATACCATGCTCTGGGAAAATCGGACCGGCTATGATACCGCTTACCGTGTGCGCAACTACGGCGAGGAATATGCCAACTATTCCGTTCCCCGACAAAGCGTCACCAAGGC
>CAUZRI010000226.1:0-3461 GCA_963582285.1 Gammaproteobacteria bacterium
CTTATGGCGGGTGGGTTTCTTGCCATCGGCTCATGTATCTCCGCGTTGACTAAAAGTCAGGTTATCGCCTTTGTTATCAGTGTGGTGATTTGCTTTCTGTTTTATGTCAGTGGGTTCCCGATGGTGTTGAATTTCTTCACTGGTTGGGCACCACAGTCACTCATAAATGCCGTTGCCTCAATGAGTGTGTTATCTCATTCTGATTCTATACAAAAAGGCATCATTGATATCAGGGACATCATTTATTTTATTGTGCTGATTTCATTCTGGCTGTACGCAAGCGTCATCACTATCGAATCAAAGAAGGCAGGATGATTATGAATAAGAAAACACTATTATCCGGAACAGGTGTCATCATTGCCGCGGTATTGTCCACTGCGATAATAATTCTTGCCAATTCCAGCCTCACGAGTTGGCGCCTGGATCTTACCGAAAGCAAATTATTTACATTATCACAAGGTACCTTAAATATTATTCGTGGACTTGATGAACCCGTTACCCTGGACTTTTATATCTCCAAGAGTTTGATGCGAGATGTTCCGCAATTATTAAGCTATGCCAATCGAGTTCATGATTTACTGGATGAATACGTTGCAAAATCCAATGGAAATATTCAATTAAATATCATTGAACCTGAATCATTTTCAGAAGAAGAAGACCGTGCGGTGGCTGAAGGTATGCAGGGTGCACCGGTGAACGCTTCAGGGGATCTTGCTTATTTCGGGTTGGTCGGCACAAACACCATTGATACTCAGCTGACAATTCCTTTCTTTCAAAATAATAGAGAAGAAAAACTTGAATACGACCTGACCAAGCTTATCTACAACCTGGCGAACCCAGCCAAGCGCACGGTTGGTGTACTGAGCTACCTACCCGTCTTTGCTAATGCCATGCCCCAAGGTGTACCGGAGTGGGCGATCTCACAGATCATCTCGGAATTTTTCGATGTCAGGGTGTTGGATTCCGCACTGGAAATTAACCAGGATCTGGATCTATTGTTAATAATCCATCCCAAATACCTGAGCGAGGTGACAGTCTATGCCATCGATCAGTATCTACTGGCGGGTGGCAATGCGATATTTTTTGTTGACCCCCTGGCAGAGGGTGACACATTCCCACCGAACCCCGAAGATCCATATTCGATGGAGACCAAAAACTCTGATATCAATGAACTATTCTCTGCATGGGGAATTGATGTCCTCAATGGTCAAGTGGCCGCCGACATGCAATCTGCAATGCGAGTGCAGTTACGTACCAACCGTGGTTTTGAAGAGACCAATTACCTGCCCTGGTTAAAACTTGATGAAGATAATCTTAATCAAGATGACTTTGTCACCAGTGAATTGAAATCTATAAATATGGGTTCTTCTGGAATCATCGAACAACTCGAAGGCTCAACGGTTACGTTTACACCATTATTTGAGACGTCATCTGAGTCCATGAAAATGTCTTCAGCGTTACTGGAGATTCAACGTGATCCAGCCGATATGTTGTCTTCGTTTGTATCAGGTGATGCCCGTCTTGCTCTCGCCGCCAGAATCAGTGGCAAGGCAACTACAGCCTACCCTGATGGAATGCCGGACATTGACGTTGAAAACCCATTTGATGAAGAGTTTAATCCGGCCGGGGAACAATTAACAGAAGGGAATTTAAATGTCGTGGTGGTGGCGGACACAGATATCCTCGCTGATTCTTTCTGGATATCACAGCAGAATTTTTTTGGGGTATCGGTACCTCAACCAATTGCAGACAATGGAAACTTTTTAATCAATGCCCTGGAACATATGTCTGGGAGTTCGGACCTTATTAGTCTTAGAAATCGAGGAGAATATTCCAGACCGTTTGATGTGGTAGATGAGATCCGTCGCGATGCCGAGACTGAATTTAGGCAACAGGAACAAATGCTAGAAGCAGCCCTTGAAGAGACAGAACGCAATATTGCAGAGTTACAGCAAGAAAGGACCAGCAATGATGTGCTATTAAGTCCTGAACAAGAGCAGGCGATTGAAAACTTCAGACTTGAACAATTAAATACCCGAAAAGAATTGCGTGCTGTTCAATTTGAGTTACAGAAAAATGTCGCACAATTGGGGACCACCCTTAAATTTATCAATATTGGACTCGTGCCACTGATGATTGTTTTCATAACATTGATAATTGGATTTATTCGTACTCAAAAAAAAGCTGAAAGTGTTTAAGATATGAAAAATAAACGTTTACTGATACTTGCCTTACTAACTCTCGTAATTATTGTTGCTGCAAGCATCAGCACCAATAAACGCGCACCGCAAACCGTTATAGAAAAGATCAATTTATCGCCTGATCTACAATCACAAATCAATAATGTAGCGCAAATTATCATTGAGTCAGCCGATGGTGCGGTTCACATTGCAAAAGACGGTAATGAGTGGGTAGTGATGCAAGCTGATAATTATCCCGCCCGTTTCGACAAGGTTAAAAAACTGGTTTTAGACACCGCAGATCTCTATGTGCTTTCAGAGAAAACCAGTAACCCTGCTTTGTTTAATGAACTGGGCGTAGAAGATATTACTGAAGAAAATTCTGATTCTACTTTACTTACTCTGTTGGATAGCTCTGGCACTTCGCTCACATCCATCATCGTCGGAAATTCACGTACGCAAGATAGCGTTTATGTCAGGACTGCCGATTCAAACAACACTTATCTGGTCTCTGGCCAACCAGACGTTGCAACTAATCCAACGGACTGGATAGAAAAAACCCTTTTTAATGTCGCTGATGAACGGGTTATGGAAGTAGTTATTGAACATCCTGATGGCGACATATTGAATCTTACACGTGCCCAGGGTGAAGAGAATTTTACCCTTACCAACATTCCTGAAGGTAGAAAATCCCGATCAGAATATTTTACCAATCAACCTGGCACTTTTCTTTCGAACGTGTCCATCCTCGATGCAAAAAGCCGTGAGGTCTTTAGCTTCCCTGAACAGCCAGTTAAAACTACTATTGCCACCTACGATGGCCTCGTGGCAACCATCAACAGCGCCAAGGTCAATGGACAGGATCATACCTCATTGGAATTTAGTGTTGATGAGTCACTCTATACATCAACTCAGGACATGGCAGATGACAGTGCCATAGTTATTGGTGAAGAAGAACCTGCTACCCTGGATATTAAGCAAGAGGTGCAAGGGCTTAATGATAAGGTCAGGGGATGGGTATTTGTAATTCCTCAAGCCAAACATCTTATACTATCTAAAACTACGTCAGAACTTACGGATGTAATTGAAGAAGAGTCCTCGCTGTAACCTAATCTAAGACCAGAAAGCTTCCAAAAATTTTTCCGAATCATGCCCAACTCTGGGTATGATAACTACCACAATTACCCTAATACCAAGGTATTCATATATGAATAATTCCATTCTTACCATACCGGTTATCAACCTATCGCTGGCATTCATTCCAGTGCTTGTAGTACTAAT
>CAUZRI010000227.1:0-3447 GCA_963582285.1 Gammaproteobacteria bacterium
GGGGGTCTTATCTGGGTGCTGAAGGCCTGGAAAATGGAATACGCATTAAGACATCTTCGTATACTCGCCATCATGTCAATATTTCCATGTGTAAGGCAAAAGCAAATGGTCACTATATTAACTCGATGCTTGCATTACAGGAGGCACAGGATGACGGCTATGATGAAGCGTTACTCCTGGACAATGAAGGTTATGTCGCTGAAGGCAGCGGTGAAAATATTTTTATTGTTCGCGATAACATAATTTACACGCCGGACAGAACATCAGCTCTCGAAGGTATTACACGTGACACAATTGTCGCGCTTGCTGAAGAATGTGGTCATAAAGTAGAAGAAAAACGCATCACCAGGGATGAAGTCTATATTTCTGATGAGGCATTTTTTACTGGGACTGCGGCAGAAGTTACACCAATACGTGAACTTGATAATAGAAAAATTGGATCAGGCGGCAGAGGTCCTGTAACTACCAAACTACAGGAATTATTTTTCGATTGCGTTCATGGTAAACATGAAAGTCATTTAGATTGGTTAACATATGTAAACAAACAGGACTAACGCACTATGGTTACACATGCAGCTGGCAACAACACACCTAACGACAGAGATTCCTACGAATTAGCGCGATCTGAACTCCCCCTGCACTGTCCTTTGCCGGAGATGAGTTTATGGAATTCACATCCCCGAGTTTATTTGCCAATAGAGAAAACAGGAAAAGCAAAGTGTCCATATTGTGGAACTGATTTTATTCTTAAGGAATAACTGGCTATTGTCTTGACCAACAAAGACAAACCAATAATTGTCTGGCGGATTTATGATGATTTGGCAGGACACAACCTACAAAGCCAGGGTTTAACCCAGGCACTTTCAAGACTATCGCCATGTCAGACGCATAACATAAAAGCGCCAACTCTTTCTGCTACGCTAACTGGCCTATTAACCCATAATTTTATAGCGGGTGATAATTTGCCAGATCCTGACATCATTATTGGTGCAGGGCACGCGACCCACTTACCTTTAATTTGTGCAAAATTAATTCGTGGAGGGAAAACTATAGTAATAATGAAACCCTCAATGCCCCCTTCCTGGTTCGACATATGCCTGATACCAGAACACGACGCAGTTAAGAATCGAAATAACGTTGTGTCGATTGTTGGTGCCCTCACAACTATCAGATCATGCATTAAAAAAGACCCGGACAAAGGATTAATTATGATAGGCGGGCCATCGAAACATTATAACTGGAACGAAATCACACTAATTAATCAAATCAAACAAATTTGTAGCACATCTTCTATAAAATGGTTTTTGACTGATTCGCGTCGAACACCAGCCTCAACAAAAAAGATTTTACTAGAGCTCGGCCAAGAAGATTTTACCTTTAGATCATATACAAACACTTCACGAGAATGGCTAGAAGAGCAACTTCAAACATCTTCAGTGGCATGGGTAACTGAAGACAGCGTATCAATGATTAGTGAGGCGCTAAGTTCTGGATCAACCGTAGGATTATTATCTGTGCCCGTAAAAAAACATGGGCGTATCAGCAATGCAATAGAATTATTGTTAAAGTCTAATCTGGTCACCTCTTTTTCCACATGGCAGTCAGGACAAAAACTGATATCGATAATGCCGACAATAAATGAGTCTGACCGTTGCGCCAATATACTGCTTGATCGTTTTTTCGACAGTTAATTTAAAATGAGCAGCAGCAAAAAAATAACTGTTATTCAAGCACTGCCAGCACTTGAAGCTGGGGGAGTAGAGCGCGGCACTATAGAGATTGCAAAAGCACTGATTGCTCGAGGACATCATTCCATAGTTGTATCTGCTGGCGGTCGAATGCTGGAGGAATTAAACAGTATTGGTAGCGAACACATCACGTTACCCATAGGTCAAAAATCACCCATAACACTCAAACATATTCCTCAACTCCGAAGACTATTGATAGACAGCAAAGCGTTGATATTACACGCCAGATCAAGATTTCCTACCTGGATTTGCTACCTTGCCATGATAGGACTGGAACAAAAATTACGACCACATTTTATTACAAGCGTTCATGGCCCATACAGCGTCAATAAATATAGCAAAATTATGTTGTCTGGTGACACGATTATTGCGGTATCAAATTTCATAAAGGACTACATATTTGAAAACTATCCCGACACGGCACCAGAAAAAATTATTATGATCCCGCGAGGCGTCTGCACCACAGACTTTCCCTATGGCCATCAACCAAGCGAGGCATGGACAACTAAATGGCACACAGAATTTCCTCAAACGAAAGGAAAGGTTTTAATTACTTTGCCTGCCAGAACAACTCGCTGGAAAGGCCATCATGAATTTTTAGAACTGTTTAAACTGTTGCGCTCAAACGAAAACATTCACGGCATAATTGTTGGTGGCCCACATCCTGGGAAAGAAGCCTATTATCGCGAACTCATGGAGAAGGCTATTGGTTTGGGGATGCAGCGCTCAATAACTTTCACAGGACACCGAAACGATATACGAGAAATTATGAGCATCTCAAGCATAGTATTATCATTGTCAACAAAGCCCGAGGCTTTTGGTAGAACAGTACTTGAATCCTTGTCATTGGGTGTTCCGGTAATATCCTATGACCATGGTGGAGCAAGTGAAATAATGCAATCAATATTTCCTTTTGGCCTTGTGCCTGTTAAGAACAACAAAATTGTTATGGAAAAAATTCGATCATTTATTAAAACGCCCCCAACAGTACCAGAAAAAAATCCGTTTACACTTGAGCGAATGCAAAATGAAACAATGGAACTATATGAGTCATTGGCGTTCGGTTCTTAAATAAAATTTCGCTGAAGTATATTGTGCAAGAGCATCTTCTTGACTTAACATCTATCTTCTAGATAAATTTTCCACTTTCTTCAGCTGTTGCTTTTTCTAACCAGAATCTTTAGCAAACTTTTTATTAATATTATTAATCGTTGCTTTTCATGCATATCCGTAGTATTTATCGTACTATTTCTCGCAAACACAATTATTATATTCATGGCAATTGAACTGACATAATTATTTATTATAGACAACCCATAAAAACGACAATGAATAGTAACCGCGCATGGTAATTATCTCTACCCAGTGCTTTGCACCTACAGCGGGAGGCATAGAGTCGGTGATGCACGAAATTGCTTCAAATATTTGCTCGTCGGGCAAAAGAGTGATTGTCTTTGCAGACCAAACGAAAAACACACAACAAATACTGTTTGATGCGAGACAACCTTTTACAACACATCGATATTCCGGCCTAAGACCCCTGCGCAGACACAAAAAAGCAAGGGATATACATAATTATGTTGGCAAACATGATGCTTGTAATCCAAATGTCCTGTTGTCTGATAGTTGGAAAAGCATTGAGCTTATTGATGCTTCATTATTTTCTAAGATAGTGTGTCTTGCTCATGGCTCTGAGACA
>CAUZRI010000228.1:0-3431 GCA_963582285.1 Gammaproteobacteria bacterium
GCATAGCTATTATCGGAAGTGAATTTCTTTGATAGATACTGTGTGTCGTTCATTAAAGATCTGGAAACTCAAACACCATTGTTAGATTTCTTTTTAATTTAGTTTTGATCATGTAACGCTTCAGTATCGCACAGTATAATAAATCTTTTTGAAATCCACCTACCATCCCACAAACAAAATACCCCACCAGTTGAATAAATTAGAATGTGAGCTATTATGCTATCCCAATATTTTCAACCGGGACTGGTTCATCGCCATCCCAATTCAGGTTCCTTTCATATTGATCAGCTACAATTTCTGTGAAATATACTGGTACCAAAGGGTGGTTAATAATTTCGCCTGTATGATCCGAGAGTATATTTCTTTCAGCAACATACGTCATGTGAGTTTCATTGTTTACGAGTACATGATACCAGGGCTTATTTTTCGATGGCTTTGATTTTGCCATAAATTCATACCATTCGTCCGTCAACTGGAAAGTAGCATCAACGTTTAATATTACACCTCTATAATGGAACAACTTGTGAGAAATAATTTGTCCTGGTTTAAACTTTGACATGGGAATATTTCAATTGAACGAGACTACTTTGCCAGTTTATACGAATTACCTGGCCTGAATTACCATAAAGGCTTACTTAATTTTTCTGAAAAAGACGTGAACATTATATCGAAACTTACGCTTAATCTTGCTTCCGTACTTGTATTTGAATCTACAGAATGGTATAAATAGGAAGGGGAAATGAGCAAGGTACCCGGCCTTACTTTGACCACTACCTGATTAAGCTTTTATTCTAGAGAAAATCTTCCGTGGAAATTAATTAATTTCAATTTTTATATAATGATTTGGTATTCATTTTCAATAATACGAAGTTTTGTTATTAATTTTATACCTTAAAAACACTATTAATTAAATGGAAACGAGCAAAGTAAAAGAGTTAATAATAGCAGGGTTAACAGACCCTTACGTTGAAGTAGCAGACACTACCGGGACCGGTGATCATTTTAGTGCGGTAATAATAAGTGATGATTTTAATGATTTATCACTCATCAAACAGCACCAGTTGGTTTATAAATCACTGGGCAATTACCTGACCAATGAAATTCATGCCCTGCAGCTGAAAACATATTCAAAATCAGCTTGGGAAAAAACAAAATTAGAGACATAATATGGAAATGAAAGAACAAATAATCGATAATATTAATAATAACAACGTCATTTTATATATGAAAGGAACCAAGGATATGCCCATGTGTGGTTTTTCTAATTCCGTAGTACAGATACTAAATCATTATGGTGTAGAATTCAAGGATGTGAATGTGCTAACTGACCCAATGATAAGGGAGAAATTATCAGAACATTCAGGGTGGCCTACAATACCGCAGCTTTTTGTAAATAGTGAATTAATCGGCGGAGCTGACATTGCAATGGAATTACACAATAATGGTGAATTGTTGGATATAATTGATAACGCAACTAAAAATTAATTCCACACTTGCTGGTAGTCTAATACTTATCATAATTGCGTAATCGTTTAATTTAGGACAAACTGCTGTAAAATATTCAAGTCAACCAGCTTGAGAGTCTCTTTATGTGTGGATTCCAGGAACACTGGTGGAGCCATCCCTTTTTCATAAGCTTCATTCCAACGCGTAGCGCAAAGGCACCAATGGTCACCTGGTTTTAAACCAGGGAAACCAAATTCGGGGTGGGGTGTGGATAAATCATTTCCCGCTGCCTGGCTGAATGTTAAAAACTTTTCAGTAGCTAAAATACACACTGTATGTACTCCAAAATCGTCCGAGCAGGTATCACATAATCCATTCCTGAAAAAGCCGGTTTTGGGATCTTCACAACAGGTTTTTAATTCTTTACCGTATACATTGATTGATGGATATATTTCCATTATTTACTTTCCTTTATTGATTTCCAGCGGCTTGAAATTACTTGGATCACCGTATCTTTATCAGGGGTAATCTTCACTGATTTATACTCTGTATTAAAGGATGCATTGTGCCCCCGATGGGAATTATCGCAAAAGGGCAGGGTTTTGCTATCCATGTATTTCATTATATGAAAGAGTATATCCTAAATGGTTTAATGTTTGTGTACCAGAAATCGACATGGGCAATGGAATTCGGGAGAGAATTACGTTAAATACAGGTAATATGAGCCAGATGGATTTCATATCTAAAGCGAATAATTTCCCGACAAACAAAAAACCCACGATTGTGAGGATTGAATTTTTTGCTCATCTTGATGGGAGAGTCGGCGATTCTTTGCCAAATGACGGATCGCGGGTACCGAAGGTGCAGGGCGGAGTGAATGGGTATTTGTCGGTTATGTAGTAGCCGTAGTCGCCATTCACGTCATAGGCTCCATTGCACTCATCGAGATTTCCCGTACCCGCAAAATACCAGTCCTCTTCATAACGTCCCATTTCGAGGCCAAAATCGCTGGCGAAGTCGTCAGGATTATTCTCGATGTCCCAAGGGGTGGGCGGGGTGCCGTGCAAAGCAGTTTCTATTGGTGTGCGTGAATCGGTTGTATAGGTTTCGTAACCGGATTCGGCCTTCACCAGTTGGTTGTTAGCGTCGATGAACCAATGCCCGTAGATCGGAAAACCATCCGGTGCGAATCCGATAACAGGAGAGCCGTCGCCGTTGGCAGGCGGTTGCGTTTGATCGGTATCTTCCTGCAGTGGGTGAGTTAACGCATGGTAGTGGTAGGTGCCTCTGTATCCGTGTGCGAAATAGTTGTCAAAAATAGCAGCCATATTTTCTGCGCCATGATGCCAGATCGTATACGCCGGTAACTCAAACCATGAATTTTGTGGACCGCATCCCGAAGTATTGCCGGCCTCATTCGACTGTAGAGATTGTGGTCCCGTGGTCACGCCCGGGTTGTAGCAAAAACCGGAGTCCATCATGATGCCAACGCCATTCAGTAGAATGCCGTCCATGTCGTAGGTGGGTGGATTTCTCGGTGTATCCTTAGGCGTATTGGTCCGGACTGGGTCCACAGGAACATAGGTGACCTCAATGTCGGAATGGTCGATAGCATTTATCCACCCATCACCGCCGGGTCCGGTGACCGCCACGCCAAAATCATGATTCGGAATCATGTTCGATATCATTCTGCAATGGGTGGCAAGCTCCGGATCGTTGGTCAACGTCACGTTATCATAGTCGTAGGCGCTGGCATTCCAGTTGCTCGCTATGACCAGATCGATATGCATGTCACTGACGGCGTCGCTGATGCCGTTCGACAGGTCTGAAATCAGACTCGATCCGTAGTTTCCATCGTTTGCGTCCGTCGCATAGCATCTGCAGTCCGGGTTTCTGTTTACAAGTACCGCATCGAAAAATTGCCCATTCATATCTGGATTGCTGGTGTATGGTGAGTTCTCAATCGTTAAAGTAATTGGGTCACT
>CAUZRI010000229.1:0-3389 GCA_963582285.1 Gammaproteobacteria bacterium
CCACTATAAAAAAATATTTTGTTGATCTATCTTCAGCAGAATTTGTAAAAAGTAGATCCAAAGCAGACCTGGAATTGAAATATTATATAAATACAGAAGAAAGATCGAAAAGATTAAATAATAAATATCCATTTTTTGTTTATGCAACTGGTACTTTATCCATTATAAGGATTGAAAATAACGAAGATATCTATTCTATAAATTTGCCAGAATCGAAAGGTGCTGATTTCAATCAAAACATTATTGCAGGGAAACGAGCAATTAAGAATTTGCTAAAAGAAATTAATGATGAAGGTCTATTAGGACTTAATTAGGTAAGGTTGGGCTTAAAACTTTAAGTACTTTTGCAGATCATAATTATTGCAAATTTATATTCCTAAATAGAATTAGATTTTAGTAATGATTAATCTAAAATACATAGTTGCATCTATACTGACAATTTCATTTTGCTAACAAGATTTTTATTTGATAATAGCGTCTGCAATTGAAAATGAAATTATTAAAAGGTCGACACATTAGGAATTTATTTATAAAGTTATCCTTGATATCTTGTATACAGATTGCATATGGCCAAACTGAAACTCCCTATGAAAAATATGCTGGCACATGGGAGCAAAATGTTAAATTATTTTCAGTCCGGCCCGACACAAGGGGAAAGCCATTCAGTATGAGAATGCGTGCCTGGGAAAAAGAATTTGGTAAGCAAAAAAGTTCCTATACGGTACCACAACCCAATCGATGGGCAAATCCCCGAAAAATGCTCATAACACCAGACTTAAGTTATAGCGATACCAGAAAATCACTACTTTTTAACCCAATCGAGACTTGTGGCATGGTATTGGGTGGATATGGTGCTTATACGGTTATGGAAAATGGTTACTTGGTCCTGGGCAGAGATATCGGCTTTGCAATTATTGGGCGGTTATTATACAGGAAAATTAAATTAGATTACAGAGATAACCTGGACCAGCTAACGGCCTGGGTGGAGTATCTCCCTATGGGAGAATCTGTGCCTAGTCCCGAGATCACAGTAGGCGAGATGGGGCAGCTAATAATGACACTTAATAATCCTTCTGATAAGATAATCAGGAATATTGATCCCAAGATGGATTTGACAGGGCTTCCTTTATACGTTATCGCCAATTCCCCGCCGCAGCTTAAACAGCATAAAGTCAGCGGCGGCAGCAAAGGGATGTCTGGAAAATATTCTCTTGATCCAAAAGCGAAAATGCAGGTGACCTATACGCTTACAGTGCCGAGCATATTTGATAAGAGTTCCTTATCACTGACCGGTGGCATATCTTCGAATACCAGTCAGGTAAAATATAATGTGTTGGAAAGCCCGGACCCACCGGAGCTTATTTTAGCTGATATTGAATTCAATGACAACGATGGTAATGGCATACTGGATGGTTTGGAAACGGCAAGGATTACAGGAGTTGTAAAAAATGAAGGTCTGGGAAAGGCAAGGGGTGTCAAAATAGAATTGTTGGAAAAAGGACCTTCACTTGGGTTTAGGAATGAAACTCTCGAACTGGGAGATATTAGCCCGACCCAGTCAAAGCGCTTTGAATTTATAATGAAAGCCAGCCGCAATGCGCAGGATGGAGAAGAAAAAATCCAGTTCTACGTTTCAGACCAAAAGGGAAATGATGCAGCCCCTAGATCAGCAACCATACCAACTGCCAAATTTCTGGCACCGATCCTCAATCTTTCTACCTGGACAATCAACGACGGAACCATGGGTATGGCGAAAGGCAACAATAACAAAATTGTAGAAAACGGTGAAACAATTGAAGTATTACTTGAAGTAATAAACGTAGGTGAAGGTCCGGCTTACGACAGCTATGCCAATATTTCAGTGTCCGGATTCGGTGTGATGCCCCTGCAAACTAAGCTGTTCATTGGTGCTATTGGCCCTGGCGCTTCAGAGACAATACCGATCGGATTTACCTTGCCAGTTACCTATAATAGGCCGTCTTTTTCATTCAGCATTGTGATAACCGATGAAAGAAAAGTTTTGGATTTCAAAGAGAGTGTCACCGTTGAGTGCAGCTACAGAAAACCAATATTATCATTTGATTATACAATTCATGATGGGACATCAGGTGGATCACGCGGCAATAAAAATGCCCAGATTGAGCAGGGTGAAAAGATTGAGCTTGCCATCATGCCCCGGAATGATGGTGAATTAGATGCTGATGATGTTGTGCTGAGTGTGTCATGCTCGAATCCAAGCGTAACCTTGAAAGGCGGACAGGTACCTGTTGGAAGAATACCGGCCAGGAAAATTTCAAGAGAATTGACGGTCCCTTTGAATGTGAGTTACAAGGCACCAATTGGGAATTTGGAAGTATCTGTTACGCTGGAGATGTCCAATTTTGATTCCTACAGAGAAATATTATACCTTGAGATTGGAGAATATGTGAGTGAAGACCTAGCCCTGGGAGCTGCGCGGTCTACGTCCGGCTTTGGAGGTGCTAACTCGGGAAGTGGTGATGCCTGGATCAACGTGGATGTTGCCCCACAGACCGGGAAAAAAATGAAAGATGGCATCGCAGTTGTAATCGGGAACCGTAACTATGAAAATAATGATATCCCACCTGTGGATTATGCCGCCCGGGACAGCAGGACCTTTAAAACCTATATGCTCAATACGCTGGGTATCCCGAACAGCAATATTATAGATCTTAATGATGCCAGCCTGACCGATTTCAACCGCATATTCGGCACCGGTGAGAACCCGAAAGGAAAACTATATAAAATGGCGAAAAGCATTAAGGGAGAGAAGGCTAAGGTTTTTGTATTTTATTCTGGCCATGGTGCACCCAGCTTAAAGGGGAAAAAAACTTACATAGTGCCGTCCCTGGCCAGTATGGGCAACATAGAGTTTGAAGGTTATCCCATAGACCTGCTCATGGAAAATTTAGCCCATTTGCCCGCCGAGGACGTGACCCTGGTTATGGATGCCTGCTTCAGCGGAAATTCTGAAAAGGGGATGCTTTATAAAGAAGTCAGTCCTGCCATGCTTAAGGTCAAATCTCTGGATGTCCTGAGAGGACTGAATGTATTTTCTGCTTCCCGCAATGATCAGGTCAGTTCCTGGTATCCCAAAGCCCGTCACGGTGTTTTCACCTATTACTTTCTGGCGGGTATGAAAGGTGAAGCTGATGCAAATGGTGATGGTCAAATCACAAATGGTGAAATGGAGACTTACTTAGAAGAGATGGTGCCGGCTAAGGTAAACGAACTGAGTCAGTTCGAAAGAGAGCAAAACCCAACCTTTAGCGGTAGAAACGGCTCAATATTAGTTAACCTGAAATAAGTTCTCATTTTAGCTCATTTAACTATGTAATAAAAAAGTGTTAAAGAATCCGATACATATAGTT
>CAUZRI010000230.1:0-3385 GCA_963582285.1 Gammaproteobacteria bacterium
ACTCCGATCAACTCAGCCAGTTTCTGTCGTCTTTCGGCGACTTCTCCGTATTCAAGCATGAAGGTTGCCTTCCAGTTTTTGCCATTCGGCATTAGTGGGTTATATGCCTCTAGTTCTTCTTCAATAGGCTTGGCTTCAAATATTTTTTCTATGCGTAACATCTCTTGCACCTGGTATTGAATGGTAAGCCTGTCTTCAAAATACAGGGTTGCATTGGGCCCAATCTCCAGACGACGATTCTTCTTATGCGACATAACCTTGGCGCGAAAATCTGTGCGGATTTCAGCGTATTTTTCCAAACTAAAAAGCTCATCTCGTGACAGCGTTTTCATAGTTCCCTCGTTTATATTCCGTAGGCGTAACGTAGCAGTGAAAAAGGTGATTCGGCTGTACTACCATCATCCAATCCCTGCTGGATCTGATCACCTGCCATAGGACAATCACTAACATAATGGTCTGGTTCAAATTTTTTGACTTTGCTGGTAACCGGGCGGCAAATCTTTGCCGCAATGTCGTGATACTCACTCTTCACGGCGTAAGTCCCATCATGACCGGAACAGCGTTCAATCACTTCTATTGTAGTGTCCGGTACCAACATCAACATGTCCTTGGTCTTTAATCCAATTTTCTGAACCCGTTGGTGACAAGGAACATGGTAAGCAATCTTGCCGAGTTTATTTTTAAATTCGGTTTTTAACTTTTTTTCCTTGTGACGCAGCATTAAATATTCAAATGGATCATAAAATGCCTCGGCGACTTTTTTGACATCGTCATTGTCCGGAAATAATAATGGGAGTTCCTGTTTGAACATCAATACACACGATGGTACAGGCGCGATTATGTCCCAACCATCATTGGCCATCTTCACGAGTTGAGGAATATTAAACTTCATCGCTTCCTCTACTTTATCCAGATCACCTAATTCAAGTTTAGGCATACCGCAACAAACTTCCTGCTGTACCAGTTTTACCGGGATACCGTTATGTTCCAATAACGCGATCAGATCCTCACCTAGATCCGGTTCATTACGATTACAATAACAGGTGGCAAATAATGCGACCTTGCCATGGGTTAATTCACCGGCTTCAGAAATTACGATGGAAGCTTCTCGTCTAGCATCACGTTTACGCAAGGTATCACTGTGATATTCGGGAACAATGGCATTAGGATGTACGCCCAATACTTGGTCCATCACCTTACGAACTGTTTTATTTTTATTCAATGCATTAACCGCCTGGGAGACAACGGGTATCCCCGCAAGATTTCCTACGGTATCCGTGGAGGTTAATAGTTTATCGCGAAGTTTTGTCTCGCCATTTTTGTGTTTTATGGCCTTACCTCGCAACATCAGGTGTGGAAAATCCACATTCCATTCATGTGGGGGCACATAGGGGCACTTGGTGAGATAACACAAATCACAGAGGTAACATTGATCAACAACTTTTACGAAATCCTTACGATCAACTCCGTCAATCTCCATGGTCTTGGATTCATCAACCAGATCAAACAGGGTCGGAAAGGCATTACAAAGACTGACGCAGCGTCGACATCCGTGACAGATATCGAATACCCGTTCCATCTCATCCAGCGCTGCTTTTTCATCATAAAACACCGGCGCCTTCCAATTCACTGGGTGACGTGTGGGGGCTTCCAGGCTGCCTTCTCGTGAATCTGACATGTGTAGAACTCCTGTTGAGTATTCTATAAAAAAAGAGACCGGGACATGCCCGGTCTCTTTACAATACCGAACTTTACTTAATTAACCGTCCAGGCTATCCAATGCTTTTTGAAATCGATTGGCATGTGAACGCTCGGCCTTGGCCAGAGTTTCAAACCAGTCAGCAATTTCATCTAAACCCTCTTCCCTCGCTGACTTTGCCATACCAGGATACATATCGGTGTACTCATGGGTTTCACCAGCAATAGCCGCCTTCAGATTTAGATCGGTGGTGCCGATGGGTTCACCCGTTGCCGGATCGCCAACTTCTTCGAGGTATTCCAGGTGACCGTGCGCATGGCCGGTTTCACCTTCTGCAGTGGATCGAAATACCGATGACACATCGTTATATCCTTCAACATCAGCTTTCTGTGCAAAATACAGATAACGACGGTTGGCCTGTGATTCACCAGCAAATGCGTCCTTAAGGTTTTGCTCCGTTTTAGTGCCTTTCAAACTCATGGATTTATCTCCTAACTATTTGATATTTATATATTTAAATCCTACAAAACAAAGTAGTTTTGATGCCGTAGACTCTACTCTGGCATGACCATGGAGTCAACGGATTGATCATTGTATATACATATGGAGTTAATAGTTAAATTCTATTAGTTAATAGATAAATTAATGATTTTCTAATTGAAATACAAATAATAATACCTGCTTTATCTTCGCGCTACATACGGTAATATTCGATTTCTAATGCTCAAGGAGAAAATCACGTGACGCGAAAAACCAAAGAATTTGATTTTGAAAAATCCCTTAACGAACTGGAAAAACTGGTTGTGGTAATGGAAGATGGGGAACTTAGTCTTGAGGATTCGTTAAAGCATTTTGAACGAGGAATAGAATTAACACGTGCCTGTCATAATGCACTCGCTAATGCCGAACATAGAGTACAAGTGTTGATTACAAATAATGATAATAAGGAAGAGTTAGTCTCGTTTGATGCTGACCGTAAAATCGATTAAATAATATGTCACTGGAATCAAAATTATCCGAATACCAATCTCGGGTAGAAATTGCCCTGGACAAGTGGTTACCTAAAGCTGAAGTTGATCCCGGGAATCTACATAAAGCAATGCGCTACGCGGTACTGGGTAGTGGAAAACGTGTTCGTCCTGTTTTGGTTTATGCCACAGGCGAGACTTTTGGTGTCGATTTGTCGGCGCTGGATGGCCCTGCAGTCGCGGTAGAATTAATCCACGCCTACTCCCTGATTCATGATGACTTACCTGCAATGGATGATGACGATTTACGCCGTGGTCAACCTACTTGTCATAAGGCATTTGATGAAGCCACCGCAATTCTTGCTGGTGATGCAATCCAGGCCTTATCTTTTGATGTTCTGGCAAATGACCAGGATATATCCGTGGGACCAGAACAAAAAATACAAATGTTCGCCTGCCTGGCAGTAAATAGTGGATCATTAGGTATGGCCGGTGGACAGGCAATCGACCTGGCATCTGTTGGTAAAAAGCTTACCCTGGAACAACTGGAAAATATGCATAGTAGAAAAACGGGAGCATTGATCCGTGCCAGTGTTGAGTTAGGGGCGTTGTCAGTGAGTAAGTTAAATTCAAAAGATTTTGATGCCATTTCAAGTTATGCAAAAAGTATCGGTCTGGCATTTCAGATCCGTGACGACATATTGGATATTGAATCAGA
>CAUZRI010000231.1:0-3383 GCA_963582285.1 Gammaproteobacteria bacterium
TTGTACCCCGGAAATGAAATTCATCCCTTAACAACACCAGATTTGGCGGAGGCTTGTAAAGTAACTTTATCTCATCGTGGAGATGGAGGTACAGGTTGGTCGCGTGCATGGAAAATTAATTTCTGGGCTCGTTTACTTGATGGCGATCATTCATTTTTATTATTGAAAAACCTGATGGTTCCATCGCGAGTTCGAAATACCAGTGTGAAAGAAGGTGGAGGTTTGTACATGAACCTTTTTGATGCTCATCCACCATTTCAAATTGATGGAAACTTTGGAGCAACTTCAGGATTTACAGAAATGTTATTGCAATCGCACCTTCGGGATGAGGCAGGTGATTATTTCCAGGATATTCTTCCCGCCCTTCCATCCGATTTAGCTTCCGGTACAATTTCAGGAATAAAAGGTCGTGGTGGATTTGAATTCAAAATAAGTTGGGAAAATGGGAAACTTACTTCACTTGAAATAATCTCAGTTTTAGGAAATAAATTGAATATACGATACAACGGGAAACTGATTTCCAGAGAAACGAACAAAGGAGAAAAATTTTCTTTTACAAAAGAAAATTTTTAAGTAGTACATGAAAATGTAAATTATAACGAATAAAAGTAATGTTAGAGTAATATATTCAGGTTTTTACACGGTAATTAGACATAATAATTCAAATAAGATATGTTATCAAGAAGAAAGTTTTTAAATCAGACGTCGGCAGGCGTGTTAGGAACGACGATGATTCCAACATTTGTACAATCCTGTAATAGCCCTGGCAAGATGGAGTTAAACGTAGACTGGAATGATTTTCTTTCCCGTCACGATATGCTCTGGAAGCGCTTACCCACCAACTGGGAAGAGGCTCCATGGACAGGTAACGGAATGCTGGGATCGATGTCGTGGATCGAGAATAATGCCCTGCGTTTACAGATCTTCCGTGGCGATGTGCAGGCCCATCGACCTATGACGCAGGGAATGAGCGGTTTTACCCGCGGACGGTTGCAGATTGGATCATTTTATCTAAAACCGGAAGCGCAACCGATCGACTGTGATCTGCGGTTGTCACTCTACGATGCGGAAGTGGCTGGCACCGTCAAAACTGGCAAAGGTGACCTGCATATCCGTCAATTCACGCACTCGGAGGATATGGTCATTATTACAGAGCTGGAATCAGTCGAAGGCGCTAAGCCGATAACCTTGACATGGGAGCCGGCGTCTTCCATGCCGACTCGGCGCGGCTATGCAAAAACCGAAGCAGATTTCCCCAAAATTCAGAAGATGTACGAATCCAAATATCCAACTGAAGTGTTCCATCCAAATCCAGATCCGGAGGTCAGGGAAGTAGACGGAGTGAATGTTTGTATTCAGGATATGCTTGGAGGCTCTCGCCACGTTTCGGCATGGAAAATGATTAAAACAGGGGAGGGAAAACAGCGCTTGGCGGTAAGTATCGCTAACTGCTGGCCGAAAGAAACCAACGATCCTTTAGCTGAGGCCGTGGCAGCGGTCAGTAAAGTCTGTGCCCTGGATGGGGACACCTACAATGCATGGAAACAGAAGCACTACGAATGGTGGCATTCCTATTATCCGGCTAGTTTTGTCAGTGTACCTGATACGGAGGTTGAGACAGTTTATTGGACTACCATGTATAAACTAGGTTCCGCCACCCGACCCGATCGTGCTATGATTGACACTGCGGGTATATGGCAGACACCATCGAAGTGGGCGGACTCGCACTGGGATTTCAACATACCTTATTGTTATTATCCGCTACCAACTGCTAACCGGGTTGAAATGGGCCAGTCTCTAATACGGCAATTTAACAAGTTCCAGGGCAACCTTATCAAAAATGTCCGGCCTGTAGAATGGCAAGAGGATTCGGCCTACCTGCCAGTGTGTACCGGGACTGATTTGTATCAGCCTAAAGATATTGACGCCAGAAATTTTCAAAACACTGGTGGACATTTGGTCTGGGCTTTACATGCTTGTTGGTTGATCTACCGTAGTAGTCTGGATGAAGATATGCTTCGGGACACCATTTATCCTATTATGAAGCGTGCTGCGAATTATCAGATCCACCGTTTGGAGAAACGTAACGGGAAATACCATGCGCCCAAATCACACTCACCTGAATATGGTGATGCGCTGGATGCAAACTATGAATTGTCGATGCTTCGATGGGTTTGCCATGCCATAGTAACCGCTGGAACACGATTGAATGTTCAGAAGGATGAATTGGCGAAATACCGCGATATCCTCGCTAACCTCACAGATTACCCGGTGGATGAGAGAGGCTTTATGGTCGGCACAGATATGTCGTTTGATAAACCTCACCGGCACTGGTGCCACTTGCAGATGATGCATCCTTTGCAATTAGTGACTGGAAAAACGCCGGAAAAGAGGGAGTTGATGATGCGCTCCATGAAAAATTTCGACGAGGTTAATCGCGAAAGTGGTGCAGCAGCATTCACTTTCAATGGGCTCAGCGCCATGTGGGCATTACTGGGAGATGGGAACCGGGCGCTGTATGAACTGCATCGCTTTATGAAATGGCACAATCTCTGTGAAAACAGCATGTACCAAGAGGGTGGCAACGCTTGTTTGGAGAGCCCTATCTATGCAGCCCACAATCTCCATGAGATGTTATTGCAGTGTTACGATGAGTTTCCCAAAAGCGGCAAGATGCAGGCGACTATTAGGGTTTTCCCTGCAGTACCAAAGAAATGGTCTGATGCGGTCTTTTATGATCTGCGTACCAGCGGTGCGTTTCTTGTCAGTGCGGCCCACAAGGATGGTCATACCCAATGGGTGAGCATAAAGAGTCTTGCCGGGGAGCCTTGTCGCATTAAACCGAACCTACAGGGTCAAGTGCTTACATTAGGGAAACGGGAATTCACTTTAGGTGATTTGGGCGACGGAGTCTACTCGCTGGATCTCAATAAAGATGAGGAAGTACTATTGTATTCTGACAATACTTTGCCAGAATTAAAAATTGCTCCTTTACCGGTTCAGATAGAAAAATGTAATCGTTATGGACTGAAAGAGATATCATGATGATTTACAAAAACAACGTGACTGGCTCAATAATTTATCCATAGATAATAAGCCTTGTTTTATAGTGTTAGATTGGTAATTGTATCCATTTTTTTTAATTCCGAATGTTTATTAATTCAGTTTCCAATTCCAATTTTGCGTTCTGTTCTGTTAAAGATAAAGTTCCATTTAGTAAATTATTATTTTCGTAAGGGTCATTCACTAAATTGTACAGTTCTTCCATTCCAACTGAATTGATAATAAGTTTATATGTTCCATTACTTATTGTCCATTCATCATCTGTGTCGTCAGCCAATTCAGAATACTGATAATCTCTTATGTTTGTAGATTGTGAAAGT
>CAUZRI010000232.1:0-3376 GCA_963582285.1 Gammaproteobacteria bacterium
GAACAAACTTTATTGGCTACAATTTGGAATAGATAATTATTTTTCCATTCATCTGTTGGATTTATCATTTGAATAATCATATTTAATTCAGATGGGTTAATCTGAATGTTGTATTTGGCTACTAAGGTTTGAAATATTTTAATTCCTCGTTCTTCATGGGTCGGTCTTCCTAATTTAATAACAATATCGTCATAAAGATGACTATATGGTCCATGCCCAATGTCATGAACCAATGCTGCAACTTGGACAAGTTCAATTATTCTATCTGCAATTTCTAGTTCTGGTTGGGTTTTTTGCAAATTAGTAATGAGTTTTCCAGCCAAATGACTTACTCCAAGAGAGTGTTCGAACCTGGTGTGATTTGCACTAGGAAATACGAGATATGTGGCACCTAATTGTCTTAATTGATGCATTCGTTTAAATTCAGGAGTATCAATAATTGATTTCATGAGTGGACTAATGGTGATAAATCCATGGATTGGGCAGAATATTTGTTTTGTATTCATTGTTTTTCGTTTTTTATTTCGGCGTTTTATTCGTTTTATTAATAATTATATTTATTAATAAAAGTAATTCAATTTTATTATTTTATTATCAAAACATTTTTTTGCTTAAAGTATCACTGTATATGAGACATATTCCGATAATAATGGAGATTAGTCCAAAAATGGAATTTCTTGTGATTTTCTCTCCAAGAATGATTACAGAAAATATAGCATTAAATATAAGCAATACTCCCTCTGCGATCGGAGTTACCATTGAGGAATTATATTTTTCTAATAAATAATAGTTGGCCATAATGGCAGCAATTGCTACAATACTGACAATTGTGCCCCAAATAACGACATCTTTGAAGAATAGTTTACCATTATTCTTGTATACTTTTGGAAATCCATTAAAATAATAATGCTGTATTAAGAAGGGAATTGCGATGATACCACTGATAAAATATCTGAAAAAAGAAAAATAATAATGCCCAATTTTATCAACTGATATTTTTTCTAAAATAGGTTTCAATGCCCATCCACCACCATTTAAAGCAAATAAGAATATATCGTTCATTATAATTAAATGATATAATAAAAATGTGTATAAACCAATTAAAGTTTCGATTTCTGATTAACTCTAATAATATTTTCGTATCTGATTTTTCCATATGTCCTATCTAAGTTAACTTCTTCCGATATATTCATATCACTATGATGAATTGATTCAAAAAGTTTGATAATTTTTGAAATCATTCGTTCTTTAAGATCACGTTGTGAGATTTTATTATATGAATTGCTAATACTATTCATTTTCCATTGGTTTAATATGACTTCTAATTCTTCAAAATAAATAGGCATTTTTATACTCATAAATGTTTTATTTTTAGATTATTTTTAATAATTATTTATATTTTGAAATAAATTTCCTCTATTTGTTCACATAGAACCCCAATAGTCGATAAATTCTTCCCATGAAATACTGGAAGAATTGTCCTTATCAAATGATCTCATAAAATCCTGTAACTCGGCTGGAGACAATGGATTATTGAGTGCAATACTAAGAGTATAGAGTTCTTTTTTATCAATAGATCCGTTTTTATTTCTGTCAAATTGATTAAAAATTTGTTTAATACGATCAACTTCATCGTTTGTCAAATTTTGAGTAGACATTTATAAATAAGTTAAAAAAGTTATTTTTAAATGTTTTATAAAATCATTGTTTTATAAAATCATTGTTTTTGATTGGATCCATTTACAAATATGGTTCATTTTTTGAAGGTATTATAAATATATATATAATATCTTTAAATCAATTTTAGGATTACGAGACAGACTACAACGTTTAATTGGAGTATGCTAAGCCGCCCATACCGCTCATGATACGAAGGACATTGTAGTTCGTGGCATAGACACGGACTTTGGCAGTCTGGACACCACCGATGGCTGCAGCAGAGACAACAAGTTGGAGAGTGGCGTTGTCAATTCTGGAGAAATTGCAAGTTCCAGATGGCTGGTGCTCCTCAGGGCGAAGTGCGAAAGAGAAGACGTTGATACCAGTGTCTGGGTTGCGCGTGTGGTGCTGGAATGGCTGAACCAAGTCGAAGTAGGTACCTTCACGCTCAGAGAAGCGATCTTGTCCGTTCAACTGAAGTTTGGCGGTGACAACTGGATTTTCACCCCAGCAGTGCATGTTGAGTGCAGTCTCGGCGAGGACGAAGACACCGGCGTCAGAGACACCAGAGGCAGTGCCGGCGGCTGCATCAAGACCTGTACCCGACGTCGCGGCTGGGGTCTTGTTATTCACAGCATCTTCCCCCAACACGTTGCCAAAGGCGGCAGTGGTACTAGTAGACAGGCCATCGGTGAAAAGACCATCAGTATCAATTACAGTCGTGTTCTGGAGACGGGATCCGAAAGCAAGGATGGTGTTAGGAAGAGCATCAAGGGCATCAGTGTAGTTGAATGGCTGAGCACCAAGGGCTCTGTGAAGAGTAGTCTTACCGATGAAAGAATCACAGTATGCGACGTGAAGATCAGGCTGGACAACCCAGACAAGTTCTTTGCACGGGTGATTGAAATTCAACTTCACTTTGTTGGAAGAAGAACCGATTGACTCGTCACCAGTGAACTGAAGTTGTTCAATGAGGTACTCATGGGGGTTCTGGGCCATGCGTCTGCGCTCATCGGTATCAAGGAAAACGTAATCGACGTAAAGAGAAGCGGCGACGAGAGATTTTGCGTAAGCATTGGCAACCTTTTCTCCATTCGTGTTCGCAACATTTACCTGCTTGACAGCGAAAAGACATTCGTCAAGAGGACGGATCTCGATGTTGATTTTGACCTCGTGGTATTGGAGGGCAATAAGGGGAAGTGCAAGTCCCGGGTTGCGACAGAACCAGAACTGAAGAGGGATGTAAAGTGTAGTCTCCGGGAGTGCGTTACGTGGGGCACAGACTGCCTCTGGGACACCAGTGGCCCCGCATGCAGTCGCAACATCAGAGAAATTAGGATCAGTCAAGTAAGTAAGTTGGGAAGTCTGGCCAATCATCTTGTGGTAACCGGCCTCTTGCTCACTGGTAAGGGTAAGTTGGTTCCAGATGTGCATCCAGTCACCGTATTGTCTGTCGATGCGCTGACCTCCAATCTCAACCTCAACCATAGAGATAAGTTGCTCACCGGGGTAGTCAAGCCATCTGGCTAAACAGTTGTCAACAGCACCACCATCGGACTGATTGATCTCTGGTAAAGTAATCTGAAGGTATGTTCGGTATGCAAGATCACCATTTCTGGAGACAGTGCACTGGACTCTGCGACCGAAATCGGCCTGTCCATTAAAAGTTTGTTCAATTGATTCCATTGCGAAGTTCGTGTGACGTCTGTAGGTTACC
>CAUZRI010000233.1:0-3349 GCA_963582285.1 Gammaproteobacteria bacterium
ACATGATTGGTAATCACTACATCAAAATGATTATCATCAAAATGAATGTCCGTCATATCCATCATATGTCGTGCTTTGCCTTCCACAAGATCAGCAGAATGATAATTTAAATTACCGGTCATTTGTTTTTCAAAATAGGATTCCGCTGCGAAATGCAGGATCCGTCTTCCATCATTTAGATTTATATTTCGATTCTTTAAGAATAAGTGGATTAAGCGGTGACGTTCACGAGAGCCACAGTTAGGACAACGTCCATCCCAACGTGGGGGTGTCCCAAGTGATAGAAAACGACCATTGTAGTTACATATTGAACATTCTTTATCAGAGCTCTGTACCGAAAACTGGCGAGGTTCACGTAGTCGTGCCTTTAGACATTTTAACAAAATGCGTAACGAATTTTTTTTAAATAATTTATTCTGCTCAACCATTAACTAGTATCATCTGTTTTATCGCTTTCAAATAGTCCTTCTAGCTCTTTTGCAGCATCTCTGCCTAATGCAATCATTTTTTCTTCATCGGTATGGTATGCCTGACTTTCATAAAGCCGCGTTATGTCATGATCCCTGAAACGTTCAACAGACTTTTTGACCCTTTTACTCGTTAGTCCTAGCCCTGTGAGTACTAAACCTGCAATTTCTAAAGCCGAGGAAAATGTCTCTCTTCTAATTTGCGTAATACCCATATCCATTAATTTATAAGCATGTTGACGATTACGTGCCCTGGCATATATTTTGAGATTAGGAAAATGTTGTTTCACAATTTCTGCGGTTTTAATCGATTCATCCATATCATCTATTGCCAGGACAAAAATACTCGCCTTATCCGCATTGGCTGCATGTAATAGATCCAGCCGGCTAGCATCACCGTAAAAAATTTTGTTACCAAAACGACGCACAAAATCTACCTGAGCTGGATTTTTTTCCAGGGCAGTAAAGGGAATTTTTTTTGCTCCAAGCAATCTGCCGGTGATCTGACCAAATCGCCCAAATCCAGCGATAATAACCTGGTTATTATCATTCGTCGGGATATCAAACTCTGGTTCTAATGTCGTTTTACGAGAGCATAATTTATCATCTATCTTTAATAAGATTGGAGTCATTACCATTGATAATGTGACGGCAACAATCAAGATATCTATTAATCCCGATTCGACTATGCCCATAGCCATGGCCGCAGCAAAGACAACAAACGCGAATTCTCCGCCTTGAGAGATGGATAAGGCAAGACTTTTGGCTGAATTATTGTTCATACCCTGTAGCCTGCCCAGCACGAATAAGACTGTTGCCTTTATCAATATAATAAGTGTTGTTACGCCTAGTATTGTTCCAGGGATAGTTTGGATAATGGAGATGTTGACAGACATACCTACGGCGATAAAAAAGAGTCCAAGCAACAGTCCCTTAAAAGGTTCAATATCCGCTTCTAATTGATGCCGGTATTCAGAATCTGCAAGTAACACGCCTGCCAGAAATGCACCCAGGGCCATTGATAATCCAATTTGCTCCACAATAACGGCAGTGCCCACAACGATCAGTAGAGCCGATGCGGTAAGTATCTCTTTTATATCAGTCCCCGCGATAATCCGCAGAAAATAACGTAAGACAATGCGTCCGGCAAATATTAAAATAAGCATTAAACCTAGCCCGATGATGACAGGGCCCCATTCGTGTGCTGACTGGACATCTGCATCACGTACAGCCAGCAATGGAAGTACTGCTAACAAAGGAACGACCGCCATATCCTGAAATAAAAGTATCGAAAAGGCAGCGCGACCATGTCGTTTAGCCAGTTCTCTTCGTTCTGCCAGCATTTGTAATGCAAAGGCAGTAGAGGACAACGATAATGTAAAACCCACCAGAAAAGAGATAGTAAAAGAAAAACTTAACACCAGCCCTACTACGGTAAATAATGTGGTCGAGGCAATCATTTGTATCGTGCCCCAGACAAAGATGGAATTTCGAAGCGTCCATAAACGGCTTGGCTTTAACTCAAGACCAATGATAAAAAGAAGTAATACGACTCCAAGTTCAGCAAAATGCAATATCTGTTGAACATCCGTTACCAAATTTAGACCATAGGGACCAATCAGGATGCCAGCAGTAAGGTAACCCAGCACGGCCCCGAAGCCTAGATGCTTAAAAATTGGGACAATAATGACTGCTGCGAGTAAGAATTTGACTGCTTCGTATAATATTTCCATTTGATGGTATGCATCAGTGTAATTTAGGTTATTCCTGGATGGTATAATACATCTTTGGCGTTCCAATAATAATAGAGTGGTAAAAATGGTTGAAATAGAAAAATTTATCGTTGCTACATTTTACAAGTTTGTACCCATAGTGGATTACAAGACATTGCGTATCACATTATTGGATTTTTGCAATGAAAATAAGCTGCGGGGTACCATTTTACTGGCAGAGGAAGGAATTAACGCTACTGTAGCCGGAAAACGTAACGGCATCGATGCGTTATTAGCTTATCTGAAACAAGATCAAAGATTCGTCTCGATGGAACATAAAGAGTCTATCAATCCAGTTTTGCCGTTTTACCGGATGAAGGTCAAGATTAAAAATGAGATAGTTGCACTGGGCGTACCGGGGACGAGCCCAAATAATCAAACCGGAACTCGTGTCCCCGCAGAAGAATGGGATAACTTAATAAATGATCCTGATGTGATAGTGATAGATGTACGAAACAAATACGAATGCGATATTGGTGCATTTAAAAATGCGCTGTCACCCGATACTGAGAACTTTCGTGAATTTCCTGAATATGTGCAGCAAAACCTCGATCCGCAAAGAGATAAAAAGATTGCGATGTATTGTACGGGGGGTATTCGTTGTGAAAAGGCCAGCGCCTATTTGCTTAATAAAGGGTATGAAAATGTCTACCAATTAGATGGCGGCATTTTGCGTTACCTTGAACAAGCAAACTTCGAAAATAGTATGTGGCAGGGAGAATGTTTTGTGTTTGATGGCAGAGTCGCCGTGGACAATGCACTTCAAAAAGGAGTGCATGATCAATGTTATGCATGTAGACATCCTGTTTCGCAAGAAGACATGCAATCAATTTCGTATCTGGAAGGGATTTCCTGCCCACATTGTTTCGAATCCTTAACGGATGATCGACGTGCAAGAATGGAAGAACGTCAACGCCAGGTAAAACTGGCGGAAGGACGTAACCAACAACATATTGGAATGGCACAGACAAGAAAAAAATACAATTGATTAGTAAATAGTAATGCAATATCCGATTCTCTACTCTTTTCGTCGTTGTCCCTATGCAATTCGTGCACGTATATCCTTGGCCAAGGCGGGTATTAACTGGGCTCACAGAGAAGTCAGTCTAA
>CAUZRI010000234.1:0-3307 GCA_963582285.1 Gammaproteobacteria bacterium
GGAACCCTGCTAAAAGGTATTGAAAAACTGGTCCGTCATACCGATACAGACTGGGATGATAGGCTTTTCGATAAGGGGGTTTTTAACAAAGTGACGTGGCTAATGCCATGGATATTAGGACAGGTATGCCTCCCTTATTTTCTCGGAGAAGATTCAAAAATATTCTCCTTTTCATTAATGATATTTCAACTGGGACTTCTCATTCAAGTCGCTTGGATCATAAACGCCAGCTTGACTGTGATATTAGATATATACCTGGAATCACAAATGTCAAAGGAAATTCCGATTAATGGATTTATTCAGATTATAAAGATTGTCGTATTTTTCTTCACAGCAATTCTGTTCGTAGCTATTCTTCTCGACAAGCCACCCTTACTTTTGCTCAGTGGATTAGGCGCTTTGACTGCGGTAATTTTGCTTGTATTCAAGGATGCCCTGCTTGGTTTTGTTGCAGGAATTCAACTAATAGGTAATAAAATGATTGCACCAGGAGACCGGATTGAGATGCAGAGGTACGGTGCAGATGGAATGGTGAAGGAAGTCGCTTTAACCACTGTGAAGGTAAAAAACTGGGATAACACAATTGCCACCATTCCTACTGCTGCACTCGTTTCTGATTCCTTTAGAAACTGGAGAGGCATGGATTACTCAGGATGTCGTATGATAAACAGATCAATTCTGATTAACATGCGCACCGTCAAATTTTGTGATCTCAAAATGCTTGAATCCCTTTCCGATTTAAATATCATCGAAGACTATGTGAAAAAATTAATTTCAGAGTTTAAAATTAAAGAAGATGATGGGAAGAAAGTAAGGCCTTCAAACAAACGCAGGGTGACAAACTTAGGAATTTTTCGACGTTACATCATTAATTATTTGGAGAGTTATGAAAAGATCAGCAATAATCCTGACTACGGGAGCATAGTAGGTGAAACAGAACCAAATGAAAAGGGAGTCGGGGTAAATATCTTAGCATATTATGATGGTGTTGATCCTCATGGATATAATAATACTATAGGAAATATTTTTGATCACCTCTTTGCAATTATTCCCGAGTTTGGACTTGATTTTTACCAGTTACCTTCCGATACGACTAAAAACTTAGATAAAAATTTGAGCTATATAAATCAGGATTAATACAGTTCTCACAATGTGGAAACTCCCCATCCATTTTGCTCGAACCACTCATCTGCCTCCTTTTTTCTTCTCAAATTAATAAGGAAAGTCACACGATCATTTTTCTTAATCTTGATACTGTCATTCACTGGGATTACTTTTTCGTTTTGATTACAAACAAAAGGTAATACAAGGTTATCCATTGTATTGTCGTTGAATACTGGCTTACCTGCGTCATCGTCCACTAACTCTCGAATCTGAAGTTCAGCATCTTTCTGATTCAATCGTACTGACCATACTTCAAGGTCGCGTGTACGGCCAAAGAGCAAAGTTGCACCGAGTTTGTGCAGCATCTCAAGAGTAACACCATCATTGCCTGATTTTAAATTTACGTTAAGATGAGAAACCTTACCCTCTTCCTTTGCCTTCTGAGCGAACAAAAAGTTAACTTCCTCATTAGAGGTGAGGCAGACAACTCCAAGACGTGTATCAATCTCTGCTCTCAGGAGGGTCCTATCTTCCAATGCGTTTGCATAGATAACACGATGGTTTTTCTCTTCAGCCAGACGGCATGCAATGGGATTTTGATCAATATAGATCACTTCCTGCCCACTTTCTCTAATAATTTCTCCCAGCTTAAGTCCAATCTCGTTGATACCAAAAATCACCCATCCAAAATCGCTGGGTCTCTTAACGCCTAGCCATCCAGCAACAGTACCACCTGTCAGGCCCACGAGAATAACAGTCACAGCAATAACAAGGAAGACCATAGCCCTAAATTCACTTGCGGCGGGAATACCGTGGGCAGAAAGTTCAATAGCAAATAGGGAAGCGATGGCAGCTGCGACAATTCCTCTGGGTGCCACCCACGCTAGAAAAGACTTCTCCCGCATTGTAAGTTCAGAACCGAAAGTCCCGGCAGCGATTTGCAACGGGCGTACGAGAAGTATGAGTGCTGCAACGGTATAAATACCCCTCATACCCAACGATAGAATGTCGGCAATTCTGACATCTGCCGCCAGAAGTACAAACAGCATACCGATGAGCATTACCGTAAGCTGTTCCTTAAATTCCTTAAGTTCCCGATCCACGACAGTTTTACTGTTTCCTACCATCAATCCGGCCACTGTCACAGCAACAAGACCACTTTCAGGTTGAAGCTCATTTGCAGTAAAGTATAGTACGAAGACCAGTGAAAGTGTAAAAACATTTTCAAGACCTTCTGGAACCAAATTGCGAAATCGCAGCAGACTTACCAGGGTGAATCCTCCAACCATTCCAAACAGTGTGCCGGTCCCAATCCTAAAAAAGACATGCAGGATTCCTTTGCTAAAGTTCTCTCCAGAGGAGCTCAAGGCTACTTCCAGAGCCACAACTGCCACAATAGCACCAATTGCGTCAAGGAAAACACCCTCCGCCTCAAGTACTGTACCAACTGAGTGAAGTACCTTAATCCGCCTTAGTAGTGGTGTAACAACTGTGGGGCCAGTAACGATAACCAGAGTTCCGAAAAGAACAGAAACTTTCCAGTCCCAGTCCAGAAAGGTCTTAGCTGCCAGAGTGCCTCCTATGGCACTAACCAAAGCTCCCAATGTAAGGAGCAGCCAGATTGTACGACTCTCTCTCCGGATACGGTCAATACGGAGGTTCATACCACCTTCAAATAGTATCACAGCTACAGCAAAGCCTACCATGATTGTCAGTCCGGATTCGAGGCCTGCTGGTTGGACTATATTGGCCACATCCGGACCTAGTAAAACTCCTGTTGCCAAGAGTAGCACGATCCCTGGAATTCGGAGATGGTGTGCGAGGGACTGAGCCATCATTCCGGCTGCAAGGGCGATGGCGACGGTAAGTGCGGGATTAGTCAATGGTTTATTTAAGTTTTATTTAAGTTTTATTACTGCAGTGACCCTCTTTTATTTGATCTTGGCCATAGAGAAACATGGTTCTTAAAAATACAGGCACTTAACAGGAAGAGGCTTAGGCCAAGCTTTACGATTCTTTGTGGGTAGGTTTCCAGGTTTATGGTTTCCTTGAAGTTATGAGTTCACATTCGTCGTTGCCTTGGGCTCTCCAGTTAGATGTGATTCCTATGGGGAGTATTTATAACTTGTACTGTTGAGACTACCAACCCGCTGGAATGTAAAGACGTTAGTTTCCTGGGGCTGGGGGTAGAAAAGTGTGGTAT